>NZ_JBJGYP010000006.1:0-207578 GCF_054050055.1 Geodermatophilus sp. SYSU D00814 | reverse complement strand
CCGGCGGGCCCTCGACGCGGAGGAGGGCCCGCCGGACCCGGGGTGATCACGGTGGGCTGCTCGCGACTGCGGGGAAGTCGTCGTCCCGGGCTCGGCGCAGGCGGCGAGTTCCCCGCAGTCGCCGTCGGCAGGTCAGGAGCGGGGCGGGAAGCAGCAGAACTCGTTGCCCTCGGGGTCGGCGAGCACGTCCCAGCCGATCTCGCCGGCGTCCTCGTCGGCCTCGTGGCCCGGGCGCTCGTCGGAGGCCCGCACCACCGTGGCACCGGCGGCCTGCAGCGCCGCGGAGTCGCCGACGACGTCGAGGTGCACCCGGTTCTCGACCACCTTCTCCTCGGGCACCGGGTTGAGCCAGATCATCGGACCGGCGCCGGCCGGGTCCTCGATGAGCACCGGCCAGTCGGGCTCGCGCGGCGTCCCGTCGGGCAGGGTGTCGCGGCGGACGTAGCCGATCGCGGCGCACCACCAGTCGGCCAGCGCCTGGTGGTCGCGGGCGTCGATGCAGAGGTCCTTGAAGCGGGCGGGTGCGTCGGCCACGGGTGCGGAGGGTAGGCCGACGCCGTGGCCGTGGTGATCGGGACGTCGGGGTGGCAGTACCGCGACTGGCGCGGCCGCTTCTACCCGCAGCACCTGCCGCAGCGGCTGTGGCTGGAGCACCACGCGCGGCACTTCGCCACCGTCGAGAGCAACGCCGCGTTCTACCGGCTGCCCGAGCGCGACACCTTCGCCGCCTGGCGCGAACGGACCCCGCCGGACTACCGCTGGGCGGTCAAGGCCAGCCGCTACCTCACCCACGTCAAGCGGCTGCGCGACCCCGAGGAACCGGTGGCCCGGCTCGTGCGGCACGCCGATGGCCTCGGGGACCGCCTCGACGTCGTCCTGCTGCAGCTGCCGCCCACGCTCAAGGCCGACGTCGGCCTGCTGCGCGACTGCCTCGCCTGCTTCCCGCCCGGCCTGCGCGTCGCCGTGGAGCCGCGGCACGCGACGTGGGAGACCGACGAGGTGCGGGCGCTGCTGGAGCGCTACGGCGCCGCGCTGTGCTGGGCCGACCGGGCCGAGCGGCCGGTGACACCGCTGTGGCGGACGACGACCTGGGGCTACCTGCGGCTGCACACCGGCGCCGAGGGCTGGGGCTACCCGCCGGCGGTCCTCGAGGAGTGGGCGCGGCGCCTGGCGGACACCTGGGCCGACGACGAGGACGTGTTCGTCTACCTCAACAACGACCCCGGCGGCGCCGCCGTCGTCGACGCCGTCGCGCTGGCCGGCGCCGTGCGGCGGGCCGGCCGCACGCCCACCCGGGTGCCGACGCCGGAGGAGGCGACCGGCGCGGCCTGGGCGGCGGCCTGATCAGCCGAGGACGTGCGGGTCCTCGCGGTGGTGGACGCCCAGCTGGTGCGCCGCCTGCTCGAGCGCGTCCTGCACGGCGAGGGTGTCGGCCAGCGGCATGACCGCGCTCTCACGGGACCCCTCCTGCACGCACCGGGTGACCTCGGCGAGCTCGTGGGAGTACCCGACCCCGTCCGGCGGGAGGGTGATCTCCTCGGGCTCGGCGCCGGTGCGGTGCAGCACGATGGTGGCCGGGTGGTGGAAGCGGGGGAGGACGTCGACCCACCCCTGCGTCCCGAACACGCGGGCCTGCCCGGGCGTCGGGTACCGCAGCGAGGTGGTCAGCGTGGCCGAGCGGCCGTCCGCCCAGCCGAGCAGCAGCGCCGCCTCGGCGTCGACCCCGGTGGGGTAGGTGGAGCCGACGGCGGTGACGGTGTCGGGCGCGCCCAGCAGCATCTGGGCGAAGGAGACGACGTAGACGCCGAGGTCGAGCAGCGCGCCGCCGCCGAGCTCGAGGGCGAACAACCGGTCGGCGGGGTCGTAGGCGCGGTCGACGCCGAGGTCGGCCTGCACCGACCGGACCTCGCCGATCGCGCCGTCGGCGACCAGCTCCCGCAGCCGGACGACGGCGGGCTGGAACCGCGTCCACATCGCCTCCATGACGAAGACGCCGCCGGCGCGCGCGGCCTCGACCACCTCCTGCGCGCCGGCCAGCGTCGCGGTGAACGCCTTCTCCACCAGCAGCGCCTTGCCCGCCTCGATGGCGGCCAGCGCGACCGCGTGGTGCTGCGGGTGCGGGGTGGCCAGGTACAGGACGTCGACGTCGGGGTCGGCGACGATGTCGGCGTAGGAGCCGTGGGCGCGCTCGAGCCCGTGCTGCTCGGCGAACGCCCGCGCCCGGTCGATCGAGCGGGAGGCGACGGCCACCGGCCGGGCTCCGGGCAGATGCGCGAAGTCGCCCATCACGCTCTGCGCGATGCGGCCCGGCCCGACGACGCCCCAGCGGATCTCGTCCACGGCGTCGACCGTAGTGGGCGGGCAGACTGGGCCCGTGGTCGTGCTGATCGACAGCCCCGTCTGGCCGTGGCGGGGGCGCCGGTGGTCGCACCTGGTCAGCGACGTCTCCCACGACGAGCTGCACGCCTTCGTCGCCGCCGAGCTCGGCATCCCGCGCCGGGCGTTCCAGGGCGACCACTACGACGTCCCCGAGGACCTCTACGACATCGCCGTCGCCGCGGGCGCGCAGCCCGTGGGCGCCCGGGAGCTGCTGGCCCGGCTGACCGCCGCCGGGCTGCGGGTCAGGAAGACCGCGCGCGCAGCAGGGCGAGCTCCGCGGTGAGGTTGGCCCGCGCCCGACCCTCCCAGGCCGCCGTCGCCGGCAGCCGGTAGAGCGCCGGAAGCGCGAGCAGCGACTCCAGCACGGCGATCCGCCCGGCGGTGAACACCTCGTCGGTCAGGTGGCCGTACTCGGCGCGCACGGCGGAGGCGTAGGCGGCGTAGGCCTCCGGGGGCGCGGCGAGGACGGCGAGGTCGGCGTCGCAGAGCACCGCCCCGTCGGCGTCGTCCGGCGCGGCGTCGTGCCCGGCGGTGAGCAGCACCAGCCGCACCACCTCCTCGACCCGCGCCGCGGGCACCAGCCCGCGCAGCCCCGCCCGTGCCCGCTCGGCACTGACCTGCTCGTTGTCACCGCGGCGGGGGTCGTAGACGACGTCGTGGTACCAGGCGGCCAGCGCCACGGCGGCGGGGTCGTCGGCGGCGGCGCCCAGCTCGGCCACCAGCCCGAGGACGGCGGCCAGGTGGTGCAGGTCGTGGTAGCGGCGGTGCGGCTCGCTCCACGCGGCGACGACGGCCGCCCACTCGGTGCGCGCGGTGGGGGAGTCGCCGGTCAGCGCCGCGAAGTCCTCGTAGCCGATCACGCGACCCCGCACCGCCGGACGGTGAGCAGCGCCAGCGCGCGGGCGACGGCGGCCACCTCGGCCACGGGCACCCGCTCGGCCGGGCCGTGCGCGAGGTGCAGGTCGCCGGGGCCCAGGTGCAGCGCGGGGACCCCGGCCGCGGCGTAGAGCCGCAGGTCGGTGCCGGCGGTCACGGCCCGCTCGGGCGGCCGGGCCCCACCGGTGTCGACGACGGCGTCGCGGACCTCACCGAGCAGCTCGTGCCCGGCCGGCAGCGACCCGCTGGCGAAGGCCCCGCCGGTCCAGGCCACCCGCACCGGGTGGCCGGCCAGCCACGGGTGCCCGGCGCAGAACGCGGCGAGGCGCTCCTCGAACGCCGCGCGGGCGGCCTCGACCGGCTCGCCCAGTCGCACGCCGTACCGGCCCTCGGCGACCAGCCGGTCGGGCACCGTCGAGGCCCAGTCCCCGGCGTGCACCGTGCCGATCGACAGCCCGAACGGGTACCGCTCGCCGGTGAAGCGCGGGTCGGCGTCGCGCTGCCGCTCCTCCTCGAGGGCCCGCAGCTCGGCGTGCACGGCGGCGAACAGCTCCACCGCGCTGACCCCGCGGTCGCGCATCGCCGCGTGGGCGGCGTGCCCGGTCACCTCCAGCCGGAAGGTCAGCGCCCCGGCCGCGGCGGTGACCACGGCGCCGTCGGTGGGCTCGGGGATGACGCAGGCGTCGCCGCGGTGGCCGCGGGCCAGCGTCGCCCACGCGCCCAGGCCGCCGTCCTCCTCGCCGACCACGCTGTGCAGCGCCACCGGCCGGCGCAGCCGCACGCCCGCGGCGCGCACCGCGGCCAGGGCCGCCAGCGCCGCCGCGAGGCCGCCCTTCATGTCGCAGGCCCCGCGCCCGTGCACCGCGCCGCCGGCCAGCCGGGGGACGAACGGGTCGCCGTCCCACAGCGCGCGGTCGCCGGTCGGGACGACGTCGGAGTGGCCGCACAGCACGAGCGCGGGGTCCTCCTCGACCCGCCCGGGCAGCGCGCCCACGACGCCCCACGCCTCCTCCCGGTCGACCTCCTGGCCGGGCGCGTCCGGGGCGGTCGCGGCCGCCGCCAGGTCGATCGCCCAGCGGTCGACGTCGCACCCCAGCCCGTCGAGCTCGGCGGCGACCAGGGCCTGCACCTCCGACTCGGCCGCCGAGCCGCCGACCGAGGGGACGGCGACCAGCCGGCACAGCAGGTCGACCGCGGCGGTCTCGTCGACGGCGTCGAGCACGGCGGCCTCGGTCGATGTCAGGTCGGCCACGGCTCCGGAGTCTGGCAGGCCGGGTTCCCGGCGATCGGGTGTGTCATCCCCGGGGAGAGGGGTACCGTCGGTTCTGTCCGGACCGGGCGATTCTGTGTCCCCGGGTGCCAATTGGATACCGCCGTCGCGGAACACCGCCCCGACCCCGGTCGGGGGCTGGAGCCGCGTCGTGCTTCTCGCCGCGAGGCGACCAGAGCCCGGTCCGGACCCTCCTCAGCCGCCCAGCACCCACCCGCACGGGTCGGCCAGCGCGTCCGCCGCCTCCGGCCCCCACGAGCCCGGCGCGTAGGGCTGCACCTGCGGCCGGGCGTCGAGCAGCGGCGAGACCGCCCGCCAGGCCTGCGCCAGGCCGGCGCTGGTGGTGAACAGCGACCGGTCGCCCACCAGCACGTCGTGGATGAGCGAGGCGTAGGCCGGCAGCGGCTCCCCGCCGGGCACCTCCCCGAGGTCCAGCGACGCCCCCGCGACGGCGAGGTCGAGGTCGGGGCCGGGGCGCTTGGCCACCAGCCCGAGGTCGAGGGAGCCGGCCCCCTTGAGCGACAGCGAGACGGTGTTGCCGCCCCCGGGCGTCGGCCCCACCGGCCCGTCCGGGCGCCGCATGACGAGGGTGACCCGCTGGTGGCTCTCGGCCAGCCGCTTGCCGGTGCGCAGCAGGAACGGCACCCCGCGCCAGCGGTCGGTGTCCACCTCCAGCCGCGCCGCGACGAAGGTGTCGGTGCGGCTGTCGTCGGCGACGTGGTCGAGGTCGCGGTAGCCGTCGAACTGCCCGAGGACGACGTCCTCGGGCGCCAGCGAGCGGAACGCCGTCAGCACCGTCTCGCGCGCCTCCTGCAGGTCGTCCGGCGCGAGCGAGGCCGGGGGCTCCATGGCCACCTCGGCGGCCACCTGGAACAGGTGGGTGACCAGCATGTCCAGCGTGGCGCCGGTGGCGTCGTAGAACTCCGCCCGGTCGGCGACGTCGAGGGTCTCGGGGACGTCGATCTGCACCTGGGCGACGTGCTCGCGGCTCCACACCGAGGAGAACAGCCCGTTGGCGAAGCGCAGCACGTGCAGGTCCTGGGTGCCCTCCTTGCCGAGGAAGTGGTCGATGCGGAACACCTGCTCCTCGTCGAGGACGGAGTGCACCAGCTCGTCGAGCTCGCGGAACCCCTCCGGTGAGGTGCCGTAGGGCTTCTCGTAGACGACGCGGGCGCCCTCGGCCAGCCCGTGGGTGTCCAGCGCGCGGGTGATCCCCTCGAACGCCCCGGGCGGGACGGCGAGGTAGTGCACCAGCTGGGCGTCCGCGCCGATCTCCTCGCGGGCCCGCCGGACCTCGTCGAGCAGCTGCCCGGGGTCCTCGGGGGTGTGCCCGCCGCCGGCGAAGCGCAGCCGGTCGAGCAGCCCGTCGGCCGGGTCGCCGTCGCCGTGCTCGGCCAGCGCGTGGCGGACCAGGTCGCGGAACTCGTCGTCGGACCGCTCGCCGCGGCCGCTGCCGATCAGCCGCCAGTCCGCGGGCAGCAGGCCGCGCCGCTGGAGCTGGTCGAACGAGGGCAGCACGAGGCGCGCGGCGAGGTCGCCGGTGGCGCCGAACAGGACGAAGACGGTGGGGGGCAGGTCGGCCATGTGCCCAGCCTCGCCGCCCGGCTCCCCAGGCGCGCGCCAGGTGCGTCTGAGGGGGCCTCAGACCCCGGGGACGGGCGAGGACTGCCCGGTCGCCCGATGCCCGGGGTGCCGCCTCAGGCCGACCGTGGTCGCCGTCCCCACCGGACGACCACACGAGGAGACCGTCGTGAACACCTACCCCAACCCCGGACTCGAGGCGGAGCTGGCCTACCGGCGCGAGGTGCTGCAGTCGATCGGGCACGGCACCCGGCGCGGCTCGCGGCGCGGTTCGTGGCTGCGCCGGCCCCGCTAGACGTGGCGGCGCCCGTCCTGTCGCCGGCGCGTGCCACGATCGGCGCCGTGCCGCGCTGGGACGAGCGACCCCTCGTCGGCCGGGCCGGTGAGCTGGCCGCCCTGGAGGCGGCCGTCGAGCGCGCGGTGACCGGCCGCGGCTCGGCCGTGCTCGTCGCCGGCGACGCCGGCGTCGGCAAGTCCCGCCTGCTCGACGAGCTCACCGCCCGGGCCACCGCGCGCGGCCTGCGGGTGCTCGTCGGGCACTGCGTCGACCTCGGCGAGGTCGGCCTCCCCTACCTGCCCTTCGTCGACCTGCTGCGGCCGGTCGCCGCCGAGCTCGGCGAGGACGCCGCGGGCCTGTTCGCCGCCCGGGTCGGGAGCCGGGAGCCCGACGCCGCCGACCTGCCCAGCCCGGTGCGCACCCTGCGCCCGCCGGTCGACGACGGCCGGCTGCAGCTGTTCGAGTCCGTCGCCGGCGCGCTGGCCGGGCTGGCGTCCGACGCGCCGGTGCTCGTCGTGCTCGAGGACCTGCACTGGGCCGACCGCTCCAGCCGCGACCTGCTGCGCTACCTGCTCGCCCGGCTCGGCGACGAGCCGGTCGCCGTCGTCGCCTCCTACCGCTCCGACGACCTGCACCGCCGGCACCCGCTGCGCCCGCTGCTGGCCGAGCTGGTGCGGCTGCCCGGCGTCGAGCGGCTCGACCTCACCCCGCTGCCCGACGCCGCGGTCGAGGAGCTGGTGCGCGGCCTGGCCGCCGGGGTGCCCGACCGCACCGTCGACGACGTCGTGGCCCGCGCCGAGGGCAACGCCTTCTACGCCGAGGAGCTGCTGGCCGCGGGCCTGGCGGGGGAGACCCTGCCGCTGGGCCTCACCGACGTGCTGCTGACCCGGGTCGAGCAGCTGGCACCCGGCGCGCAGCAGGTGCTGCGGGTGGCCGCGGTGGCCGGCCGGCGGGTGCGGCACGAGCTCGTCGCCGCCGTCGGCGGGCTGTCGGACGCCGAGCTGGAGCGGGCGCTGGCCGAGGCGGTGCACTCCCACCTGCTCGTCGTCGGTCCCGACGGCGCCTACCGCTTCCGGCACGCGCTGCTGCGCGAGGCCGTCCTCGCCGACCTGCTGCCCGGCGAGCGGGTCCGGCTGCACGCCGCCGTCGCCGCGCACCTGGCCGCCGTCCCCACCGCGGGCACCGCCGCCGAGCGGGCCCACCACCTGCGGGAGAGCAACGACCTGGCCGGCGCCCTGGCCGCGTCGCTGGAGGCCGCCGACGAGGCGCGCCGCGTCGGCGCCCCGGCCGAGCAGCTGCAGCACCTGGAGGCCGCGCTCGCGCTGTGGCCGGCGGTGCCCGGTGCCGCCGACCGCGCCGGGCGGGGCCAGGCCGAGCTGCTGCTGGAGACCTCGACCGCCGCCCGCCGCGGCGGGGAGCTGCACCGGGCCGTGGCGCTGCTGCGGGCCGCGCAGGACGTCCTCGGTCCCGACGGCGACCGCGAGCTGCGCGCCCGGGTGCACTACACGCTGGCGCAGGCGCTGGCCCGCATCGAGGACCAGGCCTCCGCGGTGCGCGAGACCACCGCGGCGATGGCCCTGGTCCCGGCCGCGCCGCCCTCGCCGGTGCGCACCTGGGCCGCGGCCACGCACGCGCGGGCCTGCTACGAGGTCGGCCGCCGCGCCGACGGCGACGCCGCCGCCGAGGAGGCCCTCGCCGCCGCCGACGCCCTCGGCCTCGACAGCGCCTGGGCCGACGTCGCGGTGACGCTGGCCCGCTCCCGCGGCGGGGACGGCCTGACCGCGCGGCTGGAGGAGGCGCTGGCGCGGGCCCGCCGCTCCGGCGACGCCGACGTCGAGATCCGGGTGCTGTTCAACCTGGCGATCGTCGCCTACGAGGCCGGGGCGGTGCGCGAGACGCTGCGCTGGAGCGACGAGGGGCTCACCCGGGCGCAGGTCCTGGGCGTCGAGTGGTCGTTCTACGCGGCCGAGCTGCGCCACCTCGGCGTCGTCTCGCGGTACGTGCTCGGCGACTGGGACGGCAGCCTGGCGCTGGCCGACCGGCTGGCCCGCGTGCCGGAGATGGCGGCGCACGTGCGGGCCGCGGGCCTGCTGGTGCAGGTCGGCCGCGGCGACCCGGCGGCGGCCGCGCGGATCGCCTGGGCGCGCGGCCTGGCCGGGCGGCTGGACGCCCACGTGCTGCTGCTCGTGGCCACCGCGGGCGCCGAGATCGACCTCGCCGCCTGGACCGGCGACCCGGCCACCGCGCTGGGCACCGCGCGCGGTGCCGCGGCCACCCTGACGGAGCTGTGGGGCGACGAGCGGCTCGCCGTCGTGCGGCTGGTGGCCACCGCGCTGGCCCCGGTCGCCGACGCCGCCGTCACCGCCCGGCGCACCGGTGACGCCGCGGCGCTGGCCGAGTGGACCGCGGCGGGGGAGTCGCTGGTGGTCCTGGGCCGCTCGGCGGTCGCCGACCACGCCCGCGCCGTCGGGCCGCACGGGGTCGAGGCCGAGGCCTGGGTGGCGCGGCTGGACGCCGAGGCCGCCCGGCTGGCCGGCGACGCCGCACCGGAGCTGTGGGCGGCCGCGGTGGAGGCGTTCGGCTACGGGCACGTCTACGAGCAGGCGCGCTCCCGGTGGCGGCTGGCCGAGGCGCTGGTGGCGAGCGGCGACCGCGACGCCGCCCTCGGGCCGCTGACGTCGGCCGCCGACACCGCGCGCTCGCTGGGTGCGCGGCCGCTGGCCGACGCCGCCGCCGCGCTCGCCCGCCGCGCCCGGCTGGAGCTGCCCGGCGCCGGTCGCGCCGTGGCTCCGGCGGCGGTGTTCACGCCGCGCGAGACCGAGGTGCTGGCGCTGCTCGCCCGGGGCCGCACCAACCGCCAGATCGGCGGCGAGCTCTACATCAGCGAGAAGACCGCCAGCGTGCACGTGAGCAACATCCTGGCCAAGCTCGGCGCCGGCAGCCGCACGGAGGCGGTCGCCGTCGCCGCGTCGAGGGGCCTGCTCCCCACCGGCTGAGGAGCCCGGGCGGTCAGTAGGTCTCGTCGGTGGTCGTCCGCCGCGCCGGCGCGCCCGGGGCGTAGGCGTCGGTCCGGGTGACGCGGCGGCGGCGCGGGCCCCACAGGGCCACCTCGAGCACGATGCCCAGCGCACCGGCGGCCATGAGGATCCAGCCGACGACCTGCAGGTCGATGCCGCTGACGTCCACGCGCAGCGCGAAGGTGAGGACGGCGCCCAGCGCGAGCAGCACGATGGCGGTTCCGAGACGCATGGCGGTTCCCTCCCTGCGGCGGGGCCACACCGTCGGGGCTCCCCGGGGTCCTCCCGCCGCGGCGCCCGGGTGCCCCGGCGCACCGGCGGTGAACCGGTCACGGGCCCGGGATGACCCGAACGGGTGGCACCGGCCGGCAGGCCGGGCACTTCCGCGGAAGTGCCCGGCCCCGGGCGGCCTCAGAGCATCGTGCGGAGCCGCTCCCGGCGGGCGCGCAGCACCTCGACCGACGCCGACGCCGACGGCGGGCCGGGCACGGACTTGCGCAGCTCGGTGTGCACCACCCCGTGCGGCCGCGACGTCTTCGCCGCCACCCGCGCGACCAGGCGGTTGACCTCGCGGCGCAGCTCGGCGGCGTCGCGCCACGAGCGGCCGGCGGCGTCGTCGGAGAGGTCCTCGTCGGGGTGGTCCTCCACGACCGGCAGCTCGCCGGTGTCCTCGTCGTGCACCCGCTGGGCGATCCGCAGCCGCAGCTCGTCGTCTCGCCGGGCCAGCAGCGACGCCGTCTGCTCGGCGGTGAGCAGGCCCGGGATGCCGAGGAACTCCTCGTCCTCGGGCGCGACCGCCACGCCGTCGGAACCGGTGTGCGCCGTCCCGCCGTGCAGCACGTGCGCGAAGCGGGCGTCGGCCTCCAGCGCCTCCCACTGCTTCAAGCCCACCGCCTCGCGCTCCTTGGGCGGCAGCGGGTCGAGGTCGAGCGCCTCGGGGTCGGCCGCCTTGGGCGGCGGCATGACGTGGTTGCGCTCCTTCTCCAGCGACGCCGCGAGCCCCAGCAGCGGCCGGACGGCGGGGAGGAACACCGTGGCGGTCTCGTGCGACGCCCGCGAGCGGACGACGCGGCCGACGGCCTGGGCGAAGAACAGCGGCGTCCGGTAGGAGGTCATCCACGCCAGGACGGCGGCGCGCGGCACGTCGACGCCCTCGGAGATCATCCGCACGCAGACGGCGATCCGCGCCGAGCCGGCGGCGAAGCGCTCGATCTTCTTCGACGCCTTGGGGTCGTCGGAGAGGATCAGCTCGGGCGCCTTGCCGGTGATGCGCTTGACGATGCGGGCGTAGGCGCGGGCGTCGTCCTGGTCGCTGGCCAGCACCAGCCCGGCGGCATCGGGCATGCCCCCGTGCTCGCGCAGGTGGGTGATCCGCTCGTCCATCGCGGCGATGACGTGCGGCACCCACTGCCCCTTGGGGTCCAGCGCGGTGCGCCAGGCGGCCATCTCCACCGAGCGGGTGCCGGCCTCCGACAGCGACGCGGCCACGACCTCCCCGGCGGAGTTCCGCCAGCGGGAGGTACCGGTGTAGGCGGCGAAGACGACCGGCCGGACGACGTCGTCGGCCAGCGCCTCCTTGTAGCCGTAGGTGTAGTCGGCGCGGCTGACCAGCCCGGCGCCGGCCTCCCCGGCGTCGCCCTCGAACCCGTCCTCCTCGTAGCGCACGAAGGGGATCCGTTCGTCGGCCTTGGTGCGGAACGGCGTCCCGGTGAGGCACAGCCGGCGCGCCGCGAAGCCGTAGGCCTCCTCGATCGCCTCGCCCCAGGACAGCCCGTCCCCGGCGTGGTGGACCTCGTCCAGGACCACCAGCGTCTTGACGGCGGTGGCGCGCGCGGCGTGCAGCATCGGCTTGCCCGCCACCTGTGCGTACGTGGTCACGTAGCCCTGCGTGCCGGCGCGCACCGGGCCGACGGCGTTGGTCAGGCCGGGGTCGAGCACGATGCCCATCCGGTCGGCCGCGTCGGCCCACTGCAGCCGCAGGTGGTCGGTGGGGCAGACGACGATCACGCGGGCGACCTCGCGCCGCTGCAGCAGCCGCGCGGCCAGCGTCAGGGCGAAGGTCGTCTTGCCCGCGCCCGGGGTCGCGGTCACGAGGAAGTCCTTGGGGGCGGCCTCCTCGTAGCGCTCGAGGGCGGCCTGCTGCCACGCCCGGAGCGGTCGGCTGGTCGTCTGCGGGGCGACCGCCCCGGCCCGTGCTGCACTCGCCATCTCGCGGCCCATCCTGCCTGCGGCGGCGGAGACACGCCCAACCGGCCGCCTCCCGCGCGCCTCCCGCGCGACGACGTATACGCGCCGGTCCGCACGCCGCTGACCTGCACGGACGCCGTCGGCCGCGGTCGGTGGGTGGCGTGTCTCACGTGGCGGGCGGACCGGTCCGTCGCACGCGACCGCGGGGGCCGGCGGGGGGGGGGGGGGGGGGGGGGCCGCGGGGGGGGGGGGGGGGGGGGGGGGGGGTGGGGTGGGTGGCGGGGGGGGGCGCGCGCGGCGCGGGGGGGGGGCGCGGGGGGGGGGGGCCGGGCGCCCCGGCCCCCGCCCCCCCCCCCCCCCCCCCCCCCCCCCCCCCCCCCCCCCCCCCCCCCCCCCCCCCCCGCGCCGGGACCGGTGTCAGGAGCGGGAGCGCCGGGTGAGGTCGGGCCGGACGACGGCGACGGCGACCGCGGTGACCACGACCAGGGCGACGGCTGCGGCGAGGACGGGCTGCCCGCCGGAGAGCAGGTCGTCGACGAGCCCGTCCTCGCCGCTGCTGCCGTTCCAGGAACCGTGCAGCACGGCGACGGCCAGGACGCTGCCCGCGGCCCCCCGCAGGAACACGCCGACCAGCAGCCGGAACACGAGCGCGGCGCCGAACACGATCCCCAGCCCGGTCGCCACCGACTCCACCGTGATCTCACCCCACAGGAGCAGCGGCAGGTGGATGGCGGCGAAGGCGACGGCGGTCAGCGCCGAGCCCGCGAGCAGGCCGTGCCGGCGCTCCAGGCGGGTCTGCACGAAGCCGGCCCAGACGGTCTCCTCCCACAGGTTGACCAGCACGACCGGGAGGAGCATCAGCGGCACGGCCTCCACGAGGACCGACACGGGGTCGGCCGTCAGCGAGCGGCCGAGCAGCAGACCGACGGCGACGGTGGCCACCGGCAGGGCGGCCAGGGCCGCGAGCCACCAGCCTCCGCCGAACCGCCAGCGGAACGTGCGGGCGAACAGCGCCCGGACGCCCGCCCGGCCCTCGGTGACCGACACGACCCACACGGCGGTGGGCAGCAGGACCAGCACGGTGGCGGCCAGGGCGAAGAGCTCCCCGGGCAGCGCCCCGCCCGGGATCACGCCGTGCTCGGCCAGCGCGGGGATCCCGAGCACGACCCAGCCGAGGGGCAGGGCGATCGCCAGGAACGCGCCGATCGGGTGCCGGGCCGCCCAGCTGCGGAAGCCGCGCGCCGGGGTGCCGGGAGGGGCCGCCTGACGGCGGCCGGTGCGGGTGTCGTCGAGAGCGGACACGTCAGGACCTGCCTCTGCTTCGGGGGGACGGGGGATCGGGGAGCGGGCGCACCCGGTGGACGCTCGCGGTCGGCAGCGCGGCGGTGTCCCGGGCGAGGACGACGTCGTCGCGGCTGCCGGCCGCCACCAGGCACAGGACCCGGTGCTCGGCGGGGACCAGCAGCCCGCTGCACCAGCGGATCGCCGTCCCGGCGGCGGCCAGGCGCCGGACGGCGTACCGCAGGGCGGAGTGCACCTGCGCGGCGTCGTCGGCCGCGCAGGTGGCGCAGAACTCGACGAGGAAGAGGTCCGCGTCCCCGGGGGGCGCCGACCTCCCCGTGCGCCGGGTGCCGTCCACGGCGGCCACCCTGTCCGGCCCCGCTGCGGGGGACATCGGGAGAACCCCGGGTGGCGGTACGGGAACGCCCCCTCTCCGGTACGGGCGTCGCTACGGTCCTGCGGCATGGCGGGGCACCGGCTCGACCGCAGCCGCGGGCTGCCGGCCGAGCGCAGCTCGTTCGTGGGGCGACGTGCCGAGCTGGCCGAGGTGCGGCGGCTGCTGTCCGGCGCCCGCCTGGTGACCCTCGTGGGCCCCGGCGGGGTCGGGAAGACCCGGCTGGCGGTCCGCGCGGGCACCGACCTGCGCCGGTCGTTCCCCGACGGCGTGACCCTGGCCGACCTCACCGCCGTCGCGGACCCGGCCCGGGTGGGGGAACAGGTGGCACGCGCCCTCGACGTGCGGGACGTGTCCGGCCGCTGGCTGCCCGCGACCGTGGCCGAGGTCGTCGGCGACCGCCAGGTGCTGCTCGTGCTGGACAACTGCGAGCACCTGCGGGACGCGTGCGCCGTGCTGGTGGACACCCTCCTCGCCGCCTGCCCGGGCCTGCGGGTGCTCGCGACCAGCCGGGTGCCGCTCGACGTCGACGGGGAGGCGGTGCTGTGGATCCCCCCGCTCGGCGTCCCGCCCCGGGACCGGCCGGGGGCCGCGACGCCGTCGGAGGCCGTGGCGCTCCTGGTCCAGCGGGCGACGGCGGCGGTGCCGGGGCTGGTCCTGGGCCCGGCCGACGACGCCGCCCTCGCCACCGTGTGCCGGCGCCTGGACGGCCTGCCGCTGGCGATCGAGCTGGCCGCCGTCCGGCTGCGGACGCTGACCCCGGCCGAGCTCGCCGGCCGCCTCGACGACCGGTTCGGCCTGCTGCGCCGGTCGGGGACCGCCGTCCCGGAGCGGCACCGCACGCTGCAGGCCACGATGGAGTGGAGCGCCGAGCTGCTCACCGAGGCCGACCGGGTGCTGTGGCGCCGGGCGGCGGTGTTCGCCGGCGACGTCTCCCTGGCGGCCGCCGAGGCGGTGTGCGCGGACGACGTGCTGCCGGCCGCCGCGGTGCTCGACGCGCTCGACCGGCTGGTGGCGGCGTCGCTGCTGGAGGCCGTGCCGGGGCCGGGCGGCCGCCGGTTCCGGATGCTCGAGACGGTCCGCGCCTACGGCCGGGAGCTGCTCGACGCCGCGGGCGAGGCGCCCGCGGTGCGGCTGCGGCACGCCGGCTGGTGCGCCCGGCTGGTCGCGGCGGCGTCGGCGGAGTTCGTGGAGCCGGGTCAGGTGGCCGCCTTCGACCGGCTCGACGCCGTGCACGCGGAGCTGGGCGCCGCGCTGGACGTGTACCTGGCCGAGGACGCGGTGCGGGGACTGGCGATGGCGGCCGACCTGTGGCTGTACTGGGCGGCGCGCGGCCACCTGGGGGAGGGGCGCCGCCGGCTGCAGGACCTCCTCGCCGCGTGCCCGCAGCCGTCCGGCACCCGGGCCCGGGGCATGGTTGCCGCCGGTTTCCTCGCGCTCGCCGCGACCGACCCCGCGGCGGCGCTCCCGCTGCTCACCCGGGCGCGGGAGCTCGGGGAGGCCTGCGGCGCGCCGTCCGTCGTCGCCTCGGCCACCCAGTACCTGGGCCAGGCGGCGCTGTTCGACGGCGACCTGGCCGCGGCCGACCGGCTGCTGCGCGAGGCGGCGGCGCGGCACGCCGCGGCCGACGGGCGGTACGAGGCCTTCTGCTGGGCCGACGTCGGGGTCGCCGCGCTGCTCGCCGGGCGCGACGCGGACGCCGCGGAGGCGTTCGCCCGCAGCCTCGCGCTCGCCGAGCGCGGCGACCCCTGGACCCGGTCGCACGCGCTGTGGGGACTGGGCCTGGTGCGGCTGGGTGCCGGGGAGGCGGAGGAGGCCACCGCGCTCGAGCGGTCCGCGCTCGGGCTGATGCGCGAGGTGGACGACCGCAGCGGGACGGCGCTGTGCATCGAGGCGCTGAGCTGGGCCGCCGCCGCCCGGGGGGCGTGGGAGCGCGCGGCGCGGCTCGGCGGCGCGGCCGAGGCCGTGTGGCGGTCCATCCCCGCCGACCTGCCCGCCCCGCTGACCCGGCGGCGCGAGGAGTGCACGACGGCGGCCCGCCGCGCGCTGGGCGACCGCCGCTGGGGAGCCCTGCACCGGGAGGGCGCCGCTCTGGACCGGACAGGCGCGGTGGCCCTGGCGCTCGACGAGCGGCCGGCGCCGTCCGTGACGCCGGCCGGTGCCGGACCCAGCCCGCTCACCGCACGGCAGCAGGAGGTGGCCCGGCTCGTGGCCGAGGGCCTGACCGACCGGCAGATCGCGGCCCGGCTGGTGATCTCACCGCGCACCGCCGAGTCCCACGTCGAGCAGATCCTGGCGCGGCTGGGCGTGCGGTCGCGGGCGGAGATCGCCGCCTGGACGGCGGCGCGCGCCGCCGTCGGCTGATCAGCCCCGGTCCTCGCCGTTCCGCACGAGGCGCAGGTGCGGGCCGGTGGGCACGTCGGCCCGCGGGTCGGGGACCTCGGGCAGCCCGGCGGCGCGCCGCACCCGGTTCTCGGGGACGTCGAGGGCGCGGGCGAGGTGGCCGGCCATCCACGGGCTGATCAGCGCCCAGCCGCGGGTGTGCGCGAGCCGCTCGAGCACCTCGGGGCCGACCGCCCCCCGCGCGCGGCGGGAGGCCTCGTACACGGACCCGCCCAGCTCCCACAGCCGTCGCCGGACGAGTGCCTGCAGGTCCCTCGTGGACATGGACGAACTGTATTTCAGGGAAGCCCGGGGAGCAGTCGGTCGAGCGGTGTCGAGCGGGTGTCCACGGTGAACTCACGAGGCTGCTAGTCCCGGAATCGCCACCTTCCTCCGCTCTGACCTGCGGCTTCACCTTGTCATCGTCGTCCATCGAACGTATGATCGAAGACGTGACGGAGGTCCTGGCGGTCGACGAGCCCGTGGTGGGCCGGGCGTCGGGGCCGCTAGGCGCGGTGCAGGCCGCCGACCGGGAGGTCTCCTGGCAGACGGCGTTGCGGGCGCGGGCGATCGCGGCGTTCGCGGAGACCCGGCCCGCCTCGGCCGACCGGCAGCCCGGTGAGGCGGGGGCCATGTCGGCGGAGCGGTGGGCGGCGCGGGCCGAGGTGCTGCGGCCGGTCAGCGAGTGGGCCGCGCACGAGCTGGCGATCGCGTTGAACGTGACCGCGCAGCGGGCGGAGGAGGAGTTGGCACGGTCGCTGACCCTGGTGCAGCGGCTGCCGGGGGCGCTCGATGCGCTGCAGGCCGGGGTGCTGCACGCCGGGCACCTGTGGTGCCTGCTCGAGCACGTCGCCCCGGTCGGCGATGACGCGCTGCGCGCCCGGATCGAGGCCGAGCTGCTGGGCTGGCTGGGCGGCCGGTCGGTGACCACCCCGGCGCAGCTGGGCGACAAGGTGCGCGGGGTGGTGCTCAAGCACGCCGCCCGGGACGCCGCCCGCCACCTGGCCCGCGCGCTGCGCCGGCGCGGGGTATCCGCCCGCCCGGACCGCACCGCCGGGATGAGTGTGGTGTCGGCGTTGCTGACCACCCCGGAGGCCGCCGCGCTGCTCGCGGCGCTGGGCGCCTGCGCCGACGCGCTGCCCGCCGATGGCCGCAGCCGCGGGCAGAAGATGGCCGACTGCCTGCTGGACCTGGTGCTGCGCCCCGGCGAGACCGGCGTGCCGCCGGTGCAGGTGGCGTTGAGCGTGGTCGCCCCCGTGGGCGCGCTGCTCGGCGGGGACCAGCCCTGCGAGATCGATGGACAGGTGGTGCCGGCCGAGGTGGTGCGTGCCCTACTGGCCGCCCTCACCGGTCACGCAACCGTGACGGCGACCGAAACCGCAGACGCGACCGAGCGCCATCCCGAGCCCGAGCCGGACGGCATGGCGCCTGACGACGCGGCGACGAGCGCACCGGAGCGAAACGAGCCGCAGCCGACCGACACCGAGCCAGCCGACACCGAGCCGACCGAGTCTGAGTCGACCGAGCCCGAGCCCGAGCCGGCCGACAGGGTGGGCACGTTCGCGGTGGTGTCCGAGGCGGAGGACTTCGCGCGCTGGGCGGAGGAGCTGGAACAGCGGGTGCTGGCCGGGGAGTTCGACGCCGAGCCGGCCCCCTGCTATCTCGACGAGGACGGGCCACCGCCCGAAATCTGGCCCGACGGCCCACCACCACTGGCGCCCCCAGGGCACCGCCCCGGCCCGGCCGTGCCCGACGGGTGGTGGGCGCGCCGACCGCGCCGTCGACGACGCCGGCACCGCCCTGCTCACCCTCGAGCGCGCTCTGGGGCACGCCCGCCGGACGGTGGCCACCGCGCAGCGCGCCGACGCCGCCGATGAGGCCACCGGGGCGAGCAGTGCCGCCGGCCGGGTCTCGGCCGCACCCGACGCACTCACCGCCCTCGCCGCCGCCACCCAGCAGTCCCGGCACGACCTGGCCGACCTGCTCGCCCGCACCGCCGGCGGCGGGCTGGCCGACCGGCCCCGCCTCGCCCTCACCCACACCCTCGGCGGCGCGCTGCTCGCCCTCACCGACCTGTCCGCCCTGCAGCAGGCCGCCCGCACCGGCACCGGCCTCACCGCACCCGGCGAGAGCCCCGGCTACCGGCCCGCCGCCGCCCTGGACCGGTTCGTGCGCGCCCGCGACCGCCGCTGCCGCTTCCCCGGCTGCCGCCGCCCCGTCCCCCGCCACGGCGAACTCGACCACCACACCCCCTGGCCCGCCGGCCCCACCGCCGCCGCCAACCTGGCCGGCTACTGCACCGGCCACCACCGCTCGACGGCCCCGTCCAGGGTCCCGCCCTGAGCTTGCGAAGGGCGGGGAGGACGGGGTCCTTCCTCAGGCACCGGGATGGACGCACCACATGGCCCCCGACGGCACCCTCACCGTCACCACCCCGTCCGGCCTCACCGCCACCACCGAACCACCGCCCTACTAGGGACGGGTCAGTCCCTCGAGGACGGTGAGGGCGCGGTCGGCCTCGTCCGCGGGGACGAACAGGTGGTCGTGGTGGTAGCCGGCCAGCACGTTGCAGCTGATCCCGGCGTCGGCCAGGGCGGTGCTCACCGCGGCGGTGAGACCCACCGCGGCGAGGTCGGAGTGCACCAGCAGCGTGATGCGGGCCGCCACGTGGTCGTAGGACAGCCCCACCCGGTCGGCCTCCTCGCGGGGCAGGACCAGGGTGAGCCCCTCGTCCTCCCGCACCGTGGCGACGGGGGTCAGCCCGCCGGGCACCTCGGAGCCCGGCACGGTCGTGAAGACGTACGTCCCGGGCGCACGCCGTGGCGCCATGCCGGACAGCAGACGGTCGAGGTCCCGTTCACCGGCCACGGGAGCATCCTGCAGGCATGACCGGACCCGAGTACGCCGGATTCCGCGAGCGAGCGGCCAAGGGCGACCGCGACGCCGTCGACGAGCTGATCGAGCTGGCCGGCGAGCAGGGCGACCTCGCCGAGCTCCGCCGGCTGGCCGACCTCGGCTACCGCGACGCCGCCGACGAGCTCGTGCAGCGGGCCAGCGAGCGGGGCGACCTGGCCGAGTTGCGCCGGCTGGCCGAGGAGGGCAACGCCGACGCCGCCGACGTCCTGCACGAGCTCACCGAGGAGTGAGGGCACCGCAGCCCCCGGTCCGGAGGGACCGGGGGCTGCAGGAGAGCGGCGCTAATCGGCGGGCTCGTCCACCCAGTCGGGGCCGTTGACCTCGCCCGGGCCGGCGAGGTCGGCGGCGTCGACGATCGTGTACGCGTAGCCCTGCTCGGCGAGGAACCGCTGCCGGTGGGCGGCGTACTCGGCGTCGAGGGTGTCGCGGCTGACCACCGTGTAGAAGTGCGCCTGCCGGCCGTCGGCCTTGGGGCGCAGCACCCGCCCGAGCCGCTGGGCCTCCTCCTGCCGCGACCCGAACGTCCCCGACACCTGGACGGCGACCGCGGCCTCGGGCAGGTCGATGGAGAAGTTGGCGACCTTCGACACGACGAGCGTGCGGATCTCCCCGGCGCGGAACGCGTCGAAGAGCTTCTCCCGCTCGCGGTTGGTGGTCGACCCCTGGATCACCGGGGCGTCCAGCGCCCGCCCGAGCTCCTCGAGCTGGTCGAGGTAGGCCCCGATCACCAGGGAGGGCTCCTCGGGGTGCCGCTCGAGCACCCGCCGGATCACCGGCAGCTTCGACGTCGCCGTGGCCGCTATCCGGTACCGCTCCTCGGGCTCGGCGACGGCGTAGGTCATCCGCTCCTCGTCGTCGAGCCCGACCCGCACCTCGATGCACTCGGCCGGGGCGATGTAGCCCTGCTGCTCGATGTCCTTCCAGGGCGCGTCGTAGCGCTTGGGCCCGATGAGGGAGAAGACGTCGTCCTCGCGGCCGTCCTCGCGCACCAGCGTCGCCGTCAGCCCCAGCCGGCGGCGGGACTGCAGATCGGCGGTGAGCCGGAAGATCGGCGCGGGCAGCAGGTGCACCTCGTCGTAGACGATCAGGCCCCAGTCCTGCGCGTCGAAGAGGTCCAGGTGCCGGTACTCGCCCTTCCGGCGGGTGGTCATCACCTGGTACGTGGCGATGGTGACCGGGCGGATCTCCTTGCGCTCGCCCGAGTACTCGCCGATCTCCTCCTCGGTCAGCGAGGTGCGCGCGATCAGCTCGCGCTTCCACTGCCGGCCGGAGACGGTGTTGGTGACCAGGATCAGCGTGGTCGCCTTGGCCTCGGCCATCGCCGCGGCCCCGACCAGCGTCTTGCCCGCGCCGCACGGCAGGACGACGACGCCCGAGCCGCCGGCCCAGAAGCCCTCGACCGCCTCGCGCTGGTAGTCGCGCAGGTGCCAGCCGTCCTGGGCCAGCTCGATCGGGTGCGCCTGCCCGTCGACGTAGCCGGCGAGGTCCTCGGCCGGCCAGCCCACCTTGAGCAGCGCCTGCTTGAGCCGGCCGCGCTCGGAGGGGTGCACGACGACGGTGTCGGGGTCGATCCGCGCCCCGATCATCGGCGCCACCCGCTTGGAGCGGACGACCTCCTCCAGCACGGCGCGGTCGGTGGTGGTGAGCACCAGGCCGTGGACGGGGTTGTTGACCAGCGTCAGCCGGCCGAACCGGTCCATGGTGTCGGCGACGTCGACAAGCAGCGCGTGCGGCACCGGGTAGCGCGAGTAGCGCACCAGCGCGTCGACGACCTGCTCGGCGTCGTGCCCGGCGGCGCGCGCGTTCCACAGCGCCAGCGGGGTGACCCGGTAGGTGTGGACGTGCTCGGGAGAGCGCTCGAGCTCGGCGAACGGCGCGATGGCCGCGCGGCAGTCGCGGGCCTGCGGGTGGTCGACCTCGAGCAGCAGGGTCTTGTCCGACTGGACGATGAGCGGTCCGTCGTTCACGTGATGGGGAGCCTCTCCTCGGCGGGCGTCTGACTGGTCAACCGTTGCCGGCGGCCGGTGCTTCCTCGTCGACCAGCGCCACCGAGGTGATCCGGTGCACCGCGAAGGTGCGGTTCTCGTGGCGGCGCTCGTCCCACCCCTGGAGGAAACCACCGGCCAGTGACACCGGCTGCACCACGCGCTGGCTGCCGCTGCCCTGGGCGTCGACGTAGCCCAGCCACACCGGCACGCCGTCGCGGATCGCGCGGGAGAGCACCTCCAGCGTGCCGGCGGTGGTGACGCCCGGGACCTGCCGCACCGGCGCGGCCGGCCGGGCGGCCAGCGCGGCATCGCCGGCCCGGATCTCCCGCACGGTGGCCGCGGCCTCCGCCTCGGTGAGCGGCCGGGCCACCGCCGACGGCGCCGGCCCGGGCCGGCGGCCGGCCGCACGGGGCCGCGCCGGCGGGCGGGTGAGCACCGCGCCGCCCGGGGACTCCCCGGCCGGGGCGTACCCGGCGTCCCGCAGCACGGTGAGCACCTCGTCGGCGCCCAGCCCGCTGACCAGCACCCCCGGTGCCAGCCGGCGCAGCTGGGCGCCTGCCGTCCGCCGGTCGCCGAGCACCTGGGACAGCAGCCCGTGGTCGTCGGAGCGCACGTAGCACTCGATCGAGCCGACCCGCAGCCGGCCGTGCTGCCGGGCCACGTCGTCGACCAGGTAGTCCAGCGCCTGCGGCACCGGCGTGCGGGAGGAGCGGGCGAAGAGGTCGTGCAGGTCGGTGGCCGACCACCCGGCGTCCAGCGCCCGCCGCACGGAGGACTCCGACACCCGGAACACCGTCGCCCCGCCCGAGGACTCGACGTCGGCGACCACCGACAGCGTGTCGGCCAGCGCGGCCACCAGCGGCCCGGGCGCGACGAGGGTGAGGTCGGGCTGGGCGAGCACGTGGTCGACCGGCTCGGGCAGCAGGCCCTGCACCCCGTCGGCGGCGCCCTCCTCGCCGCGGGCCAGCAGCCCCCGCCCGCCGGTGGACAGCACCCCGCCGACCAGCACGCCGAGCCGCGCGGCCTCGGTGAGCACGTCGGGCACCGGCGCGAGCCGGTCGGCGCGCCGCGGCGTCCGCCAGCGCAGCAGGGCGACGAGGTCGTCGGGCGCCAGGCCCGAGCCCGGCGGGAAGGCGGCCAGCGCGGCGAGCGCCGACCGGCGGATCGCCGGCGCGGTGTGCCGCACCAGGTCGGGGGACAGCGCGTTGACCGCCTTGCCCGCCACGTCGCGCTGCCCGACCAGCGAGGGCAGCCGCGGGCTGTCCAGCCACCCGGCGGCCAGCGCCGCCCACCGGTCGGCCAGCGGCTGCTCGCGCCACAGGTCGTAGCCGCGGGTGGGCAGCCACTCGTCGCGGTGCGGGCCGCCGACGTCGAGCAGGCCGGCGGCGAAGGCGAGCTCGAGCAGCCAGCCGGCGTCGGCCTCGGACACCGACAGCGCCTTCGCCAGCCGCTTGCGGTCGCGGACGGCGACCCCGCCGCTGCGCAGCAGCCCGGCGGGCTCGTCCTCGAGGACGGCCAGCAGCTCGCCCACCCGCCCGACCGCCTCCAGCGCGGCACCGGCCGCCTGCCGGTCGACGGCGGCGGGGTCGCGCTCGACCGCGGCCGGCCGCGGCTCCGGGCGGGAGGGGCCGTAGGGCCGGTCGCCGCGCAGCAGCAGCCCGATCTCCCGCGGCAGCTCGACGTTGAGCGCGTCGACGCGCGCCAGCAGCCCCGCCTGCAGCAGCCGCCGCGCGGGGGAGGCCGCGCCGCCACCGGTCTCGGGCAGGTGCCCCACCGGGCGGTCGCCGGCCAGCCGCTCGAGCACCTGGCGCTCGGCGGGGTCCAGCGCGCCGACGGCGGCGGGCAGGTCGGCCGGCAGGGTCACCCGCAGCTCGGCGGCGCGGCGGCCCAGCCCGGCGGGGTAGCGCACCGCCCGGCGCACGTGGTCGGGGGCGTGCAGGACGTCGTCGCCCCACAGCAGCGCCCGGGTGGTCAGCCGCTCGACGGCCGCCGCGACGACGTCCTCGGGCAGCCCGGGCAGCGAGGCGGCGACCTCGGCGGCCTCCACGCCGTCGGTGGGGGCGAGCAGCACGACGTCGAGCACCTGCAGCGTGGCGGCGTCGAGGTCGTCGAGGGCCCGGTCCACCGACACCGGCACCGCCAGCCGGCTGGCCAGGGCGATGACGTCCGACGGTGCGGGGCGGGCCACGTCGGGGCGCGCGGCCAGCAGCGCCGCGAGCTGGGCGTCGCTGCGGGTGCGCAGCCACGCCGACAGCGTGGCGGGACGGTCGGCAGGCATCCGGACCACGTTACGTCCCCGCGCGCGGGTGCCGCCCCCGGCGCCGGGCCTGCGAGCATGGGCGACGTGCAGCCGGCCGCCGACGACCCGCACACCCGCGCGGCGCTCGAGGGGTACCGCGCCGGCGCGCTGCGGTGGCTGGCCGGCGGGGTGATCGCCGTCGTCCTCGCGGTGCTCCTGGGGGCGGTCGCGGTCAGCGTGGCCGAGGACCGTGGCCGCCCGCTGCCCCTGGCCGGGCTGGTGGTCGTGGGCCTGGTGCTCGGCGGGCTGGTGGCCGCCGCCGCGGGCCTGGGCGCGCTGGCGCGGGCGCTGCGCTGGCGCCGGGCGCTGGCCGCCGTCCCGTGGCAGCGCGGGCTGCTGCGCATCGCCGGCCCGGCGATCGTGGCCTTCGAGCCGGAGGGCTACGACGAGTGGGACCCCGACGACGAGCCGGTGCGGCTGACCCTGGTGAGCACCTCGGTGTGGCGGACCCGCCAGGTGCAGGGCCTCGACGGCGGGGAGGTGCGGGCGGCCCCCGTGGGCAGCGGGCAGTGGGTGCTCACCGCGGAGGGACTGCCGACGCTCTACGGCGCCCGGACCGCCCGCCGGTCCCGCTGAACCCGTGTCGCGGCCGGGCGTCGTGCGGGTAGGAGGAGCGGCGCGAGAGGATGGCGCCGAACGCGCACCCGTGGGTGCGCCCGAGCACGGAGGCGAGATGGCCAAGCGCAAGGAGAAGCACGCCCACCTGGTCGAGCCGACCTGGGGTCAGTCGGAGGACGCCGGCCCTCCGGTGACCGAGTTCCTGGGTGAGATGGCCGGCCCGCTGTCGCCGTTCGGCGAGGACCACAGCTTCCCGCTGCCGCCAGACCGCATCCGCTACGCCCACCCCACCGACAAGCCCAACCGCGCCGGGGTGCAGCTGCCGGAGAACCGGCGCCGCTGACCCCTCCCGCGCCGCCGGCCGCCCGGCCGGCGGCGCGGGACGGACGCCGGTCAGGTGGGCTCGACGTCGACGACGAGCGCGCGGTGGTCCGACAGCGGCAGCCGCACCGCCTCGGCCGGGCCGGTGGCGGCCAGCCGGCCGCGGGCCAGCACGTGGTCGAGCTGCCGGGCCGGCACCTCCGCCGGGAAGGTCAGCGCCCTGGCGAGGGGCCGCAGGCCGCTGACGAGGGTGGCCTTGCGCGGCTCCATGTTGAGGTCGCCCAGCACGACCAGCGGCTCCCGCGTCCCCCGCAGTGAGCGCACCAGCCGGCGCAGCTGCACGGAGTTCCAGTACGGCACGAACGACAGGTGCGTGCAGGCGACGGTGAACTGGCCGTGCGGGCCGTCGAGGACGGCGGCCACCGCCACCCGCGGCTCCTCGCTGACCAGCATCGGCCGCCGCGCGCCGCGGAACCACACCGGCACCCGGCCCGGCAGCGCCGGCAGCCGCACCACCCGCCAGGACACCACCGGGTGGCGGGACAGCAGCGCGATCCCGTAGCTCGCCGAACCGGGCTGCTCGTCGCCGGTGGCCGCCATCCAGGTGCCGCCGGGGGTGCCCGCCAGCGCGGCGACGAACTGCGAGTCGACGGCGCCCATCGCCTCGGCGGCCACGGCGGTGAGGTCGGCGTTCAGGGAGCGCGGCTGGTCGCGGTCGACCTCCTGCAGCGCCAGGACGTCGGCGTCGAGCGTCTTGACGGCGGTGGCCAGCCGGTCGACGTCGACCCGGTCGTCCTCGGGTGTGCGGCCGTGCAGGATGTTGAAGGTGGCGATGCGCACGAGGAGTGCCATGCCCGGAGGCGGGTAGCTGCACGCGCGTGCAGCCCTCCGACCGCGACGAGATCCGTGACCTCCTCAAGCGCGTCGCCGTGGCGCTGAAGGAGGGCGGGGTGCCCTTCGCCCTGTGCGGCGGCTACGCCGCGTGGGTGCGCGGCGCCCCCGAGCCCGACCACGACGCCGACTTCCTGGTCACCGCCGAGGAGGCCGAGCGGGCGACCAAGGTGCTCGCCGACGCGGGCCTGCAGGTGGAGGACCCGGCCGAGGACTGGCTGACCAAGGTGGTCCAGGGCAACTCGTTCGTCGACGTCCTGTGGCGCACCTGCGGCCGGCCGGTGGAGGCCGACCTCATCGAGCGCGCCGAGGACCGTCCCGTGCTCTCGGTGCACATGCCGGTGCTGGCGGCCACCGACATCCTGACCACCAAGCTCATGGCCCTCGACGAGCACTACTGCGACTTCGCGCGGCTGCTGCCGGTGGCGCGGGCGCTGCGCGAGCAGGTCGACTGGGCCGAGGTCCGGCGCGAGGTCGCCGACAACGACTTCGCCGTCGTGTTCCTCGAGCTGCTCGGCCGCCTGGGCGTCGTCGACCGGGAGGTCGTCAGCGGCTGAGCACGCTCACCGCGGCGGCCACCGCCGCCGCGGCCACCGCCGCGGTGGCGAGCGCGACCGGGACCGGCGCCGCCGCCGGCCGCCGGTCCAGCTCCCGGGCCCGCCACGGCGCGAGCCCGGTGAGCACGCCCAGCCCGAGCACGGCGACGGCGGCGCCGAGCAGCAGCGGGGCGGTGGCGCCGGCGCGCAGCCCGTGGTGGCCCAGCAGCGCCGCGATGCCGAGCAGGCCGAGCCCGGTGCGCTGCCAGGACAGCCGCGTGCGCTCCGGCTGGGTCTCCCGGCCGCTCACCGCGCGGCGACCTCGACCGCGAGCAGGACGGCGACCAGCAGCAGCACCAGGACGACCGCGGTGACGAGGGCGACGGTGCCGCGGGCCGCCGGCAGCGGCCGGTCCTCGGCGATGGCGCGCTCGTTGCCCCGCCAGCGCGCGTAGCCGGTCAGCGCCGCACCCAGCCCCGTGCCCACCAGCGCCAGGCCGGCCGCGCCGCCGCCCCAGGAGGTGCCCAGCGAGGGGACGTAGGACGCCACCGCCACGCCCGCGGCGACCAGGGCCAGGCCGGTCCGCAGCCAGGCCAGCAGCGTGCGCTCGTTGGCGAGGGTGAAGCGGTAGTCCGGGTGGCCGGGGAGCCCGTCGGCGGGTGGCACCGGGCCAGGCTAGGCGCCGCGTGCGGCTAACCTGGGCCCAGCGGCGACCGCGCCGCCGTCCGCCGGCCTCCGGGCCGGGCCACCCCGCGAGCGACCGAGGGATCTCACCGTGCCCACCGGCAGAGTCAAGTGGTTCAACCCCGAGAAGGGGTTCGGCTTCCTCTCGCGCGAGGACGGGCCCGACGTCTTCGTGCACAAGGACGCCCTGCCCGCGGGCACCGCCGAGCTCAAGCCCGGCCAGCGGGTGGAGTTCGGCATCGTGGCCGGCCGCCGAGGGGACCAGGCGCTGCAGGTCCGGGTGCTCGACCCGCTGCCGTCGGTGGCGGCGAAGGTGGCGGAGTCACGCCGCAAGAAGCCCGACGAGCTGGTCCCGATCATCGAGGACCTCATCAAGCTGCTCGACGACGTCTCGAACTCGCTGCGCCGCGGCCGGCACCCCGACCGCGCCGAGTCGCGCAAGGTGGCCGCGGTGCTGCGCGCGGTCGCCGGCGACCTGGAGGCCTGACTAGGGCGACCTCGGCGCCTGACCCGCCGGGGTCGTCGGCGCCGGCTCCCCGAGGTCGCCGCCGGCGCGCAGGAAGCCGACCGGCCACGAGCCGGTGAGCAGGCACTCGCCGTGCCGGTCCTCGACGACGACGAGGTAGAACGCCGGCGGGACGACGTCGGAGCTGTCGACGTCGAACGCGGTGGTCCCGGCCTCGACGTCGACCTCGCCCAGCCGCTCCTGCAGCTGCTCGTCGAACACCTGCACCGACCAGCCGTTGGCGGCGACCTCCTCGGGCACCGTGAGGGTGATCGGGGTGTCGGGGGAGACCTCGACCACCGGCGGCGTGACGTCGTAGCGCTGCCCCTGGCCGGACGCGCAGTACTGGCTGGGCCGCGCGGTGACCTCCTGCGGGCCGGCGCTGACCGTGACCTCCGGCGGGGTGGCGGCGGCGGACGAGCCGCACGCGGCCAGCACGGCGGGGAGCGCACCGGCGAGCAGGACGGCGGTGGCGCGGGGGAGCGTCCTCACGGGCGGGGTGCCTCCGGCACGGTGGGGGCCCCGGGCGCGACGACGGCGCCGGGGACGGTGGGGGCGTCCGGGTCGACCGCGGTCCACCGGCGCCGCCGCGGGTTCCACAGCACCAGGCCGACGGCGAGGACGAGCAGCGACGCCGCGACGGTGAAGCCGAGCCAGCCGATCGGGGGCAGCGCGATCCCGACGGCGCCGCCGGCCACCCACGCCAGCTGCAGCACCGTCTCGGACCGGGCGAACGCCGACGCGCGCAGGCTCTCGGGCACCTCGCGCTGGATGATCGCGTCGAGGGCCACCTTGCCCAGGGCGTTGGCGACGGCGGAGACCCCGGCGACGAGGGCCGCGGTCGCCAGGCCGAAGAAGACCGCGGCCAGCACGGTGACCGCGGCGGCCGCGCCGGCCGACCAGACGACCACCCGGTCGGGGTCGGCGGCGTGCAGCCGGGACCCGATGCCGGTGCCCAGCACGCTGCCGGCGCCCGCGGCCCCGGCGATCGCGCCGAGCGCGAGCGTGGACTCCCAGCCGCCCTCGACGGTGGCCTGCACGAGGAACGCCGAGAAGATCGTGAGGAACCCGCCGAGCCCGCGCAGCGCCGCGTTGGCCCGCAAGGCCAGCACCACGTGCGGGTTGACCGGGCGCCGTCGCCGGCCGGCGACCGGCAGCTCGTCGGTGCTGAGCACGTCGGCGGGCTGCTCGCCGGTGGGGACGTCGACGTGGCGCGGCAGCCGCACGGCCAGCACACCGGTCACGGTGAAGACAGCGGCGGTGACCCACAGCAGCGGCGGGAAGCCGAACGCCCACGCGATGCCCGCGCCGAGGCCGCCGGCCACCCCGGCGGTGACCAGGCCGAACACCGACAGCCGGGCGTTGGCCGAGGTCAGCGACATCGCAGAGGGCAGCACCCGGGGGACGACGGCGGCGCGCAGCACGTTGTGCGCCTTGGACAGCACCAGCACGCCGAGCGCCGCCGGGTAGAGCCACCAGTCGTCGTGGTGGGCGGCCATGACCAGCGCCAGCACCGCCCGGCCGAACGAGGCCGCGCCCAGGGCCCACCGGCGCCCGCGCTGCAGCCGGTCGAGCAGCGGGCCGATCACGGGCGCGACCACGGCGAACGGCGCCATCGTGACCAGCAGGTAGAGGGCGACGTTCCAGCGCTGGGCGTCGGCGGCCGCGGCGAAGAACAGCGTGCCGGCCAGCGAGACGGCGATCATCGCGTCGCCGGCCATGTGCAGCGCGTTGACCCACAGCAGCTGGGTCAGCCCGCTCTCGCCGGCGCCGTCGGCGCGGCTGGCCGCCCGCACCCGGGCGACCCCGGCGCGGGTCAGCTCGCGGCTGCGGGCCACGGCGACGCGGGTGACGGTGACCCGCGGCGCGGCGGCGGGCTCCGGCCCCGGTGCGTGAGGAGGCACCGGGGGCAGCTCGTACGGAGGCGGCGCGGTGTACGGGGGCGGCGCGGTGTACGGGGGCGGCGCGGTGTACGGAGGCGGCGCCGCGGCCTGCGGCTGGGTCCCCGACCGGGGCAGGTCGAGCGGGGTGGTGTCCATGCGGTCGGCCGGATCCGGCGCGGACCGCCCGCGGCGCAGCGGACCCCGGCGGGACCCAGGCGGGCGCGAGGACGGCACGCCCCCATCGTGCCGCACCTCCCTGGCAGTCCGGGCGGGTGTGATCACCCCGACCGGCCGCTCGGTCGCGCGCCCGCCGTCTGGGACGATGGGCGGGTGCACCCCGAGACCGCCCCCGCGGGCAGCGACGTGCTGACCGCCGCCGTCGACGTGGCCCGCGCCGCGGCCGAGGAGACCGCTGGGGACCCCGGCCTGGTCGGCGAGCACCTCGGCGTCACGGCCGAGCCGCTGGGGACACCGGCCGAGGGCGTCGCGCCCGAGGCGCTCGGCGCCGTCCTCACCCACTCCTTCGCCACCCGCCAGCCCGGCTACGTCGGCTGGCACTGGGCGGTCACCCTGGCCGCCGTGCCGGGCGAGGACCGGGTCACCGTCGACGAGGTCGTCCTGCTGCCCGGCGACGCCGCGCTGCTCGCCCCGGCGTGGGTGCCGTGGCACGAGCGGCTGCGCCCCGGTGACCTGTCGGTCGGCGACGTGCTGCCGGCCACGGAGGACGACCCCCGGCTGGTGCCCTCCTACACCGCCGACGACGACGCCGCGGCCGACCCCGAGGCGCAGGCGGTGGCCACCGAGATCGGGCTGGGCCGCGAGCGGGTGATGTCGGCCGAGGGCCGTGGTGGCGCCGCCGCCCGCTGGCTGGCCGGTGACTTCGGCCCCCGCGCGCCCATGGCCCGGCAGGCCCCCGGCCCCTGCGCCACCTGCGGCTTCTTCCTGCCGCTGGCCGGGTCGCTGCGCACGCTGCTCGGCGCCTGCGGCAACGAGTACTCCCCGGCCGACGGCCGGGTCGTCGCCGTCGACTACGGCTGCGGCGCGCACAGCCAGGCCACCCTGCCGGCCGGCGAGCCCACCGAGGTCGTCACCTCGGCCCGCTACGACACCGCGGACTTCGACGTCCTGTAGCCCGGCCTCCGGCGCGGACCTCAGGCGCGGGAGCGGTCGATGAGCCGGGAGAGGACCACCGCGCTCTCGGTCCGCGCGACGGTGGGCAGCGCCCGCAGCCGGCGGACGGCGCGCTCGAGCTCGGCGGTGTCGCGCGCCTGCAGCCGCAGCACGGCGTCGGCGGTGCCGGAGATCGTCGTCGCCTGCACCACCTCGGGCACGTCCTCGAACTGGCGGCGCACCTCCTCGGGGTCGGGCGCGCCCTCGCAGTACACCCACACGTAGGCCTCGACGTCCCAGTCGAGGACGGCGGGGTCGAGCACGGCGGAGAACCCGCGGATGGCCCCGGTGCGCACCAGGCGGTCGACCCGGCGCTTGACGGCCGGCGCGCTCAGCGACACCTCCGCCCCGATCCGGCCGTAGGTCGTGCGGGCGTCCCGGAGCAGCCGCTGCACGATCGCCCTGTCCAGCTCGTCCACCGTGCTCCTCCGTTGCGTCCACCCTGCTGCAGACGCAACGGATCGTAGGGAGGACGCACCGTTTCGGGCTCCCGCCGGACGCCGCGTGTCCCTAGCGTCTCCCGCGCCCGCCACGGTGGCGGGGCGCGGAGGAGGAGTCGTGACACTGACGGGGTCGTGGGCGCCCGAGACGAGGGCCCCGCGGGGGAGCACCAGCCGGGCCGAGGAGGCCGTCCTCGACGCGCTCGACGTCACGGCGCTGCACCGCACGCTGGCCGACCTCCTGCGCGTGCCCAGCGTCACCGGCAGCGACGCGGAGTCCGAGCTGCTCGCCGCGCTGGCCGAGCGCACCGCGCGCGCCGGCATGGACGTCGACCACTGGCGGCTCGACGTCGACGAGCTCGCCGGGCGCCCCGGCTTCCCGGGCACGGAGGTCCCGCGGCGGGAGTCCTGGGGGCTGGTGGCCACGACCGGCGACGACGCGGGGCCGACCGTGGTGCTGCAGGGCCACGTCGACGTCGTCCCACCCGGGGACCTGCGGCGGTGGGCCGGGGACCCCTGGACGCCGCGGGTGTCGGGCCCGCGGCTGCACGGGCGCGGCGCCTGCGACATGAAGGCCGGCGTGGCCGCCAACCTCGCCGTCGCCGAGGCGGTGCTGGCCAGCGGCGTGCGGCTGCCCGGCCGGCTGGCCCTGCACCTGGTCGGCGGGGAGGAGGACGGCGGCCTGGGCGCCTTCGCGACGCTCGCCCGCGGCCACCGGGGGGACGCCTGCGTCATCACCGAGCCGACCAGCGGCACCCTCACCACCGCGGCCGGCGGTGCGCTGACCTTCCAGCTCGTCGTCCCGGGGGAGCCGGCGCACGGCAGCGCCCGCTGGGCCGGGCGCAGCGCCGTCGAGCACTTCGTCTTCGTCGACGCCGTGCTGCGCGAGCTCGAGGCCGAGCGCAACGCCGTCGTCGACCCGCTCATGGCCGAGTACCCGATCGCGCACACGCTCTCGATCGGCACCGTCGTCGCCGGGGACTGGGCGAGCACCGTGCCCGACTCGCTCACCGCCACCGGGCGGCTGGGCGTCCGCCTCGACGAGGACCCCGCGCAGGCGCGCGCCGCCGTCGAGGAGCGGCTGGCCGCCGCGTGCGCCGAGCACCCCTTCCTGCGCTCCCACCCGGTGGAGGTGACCTGGCCCGGCGGGCAGTTCGCGCCGGGGCGCACCCCGGCCGGGGCCCCGCTGCGGCAGGTCGTGACCGCCGCGCAGGAGGACCTGACCGGCACCGCGCCGCGCGAGCGGGGCGTGCCCTACGGCAGCGACCTGCGGCTCTACGCGGCCGAGGGCGTCCCGACGCTGCACTACGGCCCCGGCGACGTGGTGCACGCGCACTCCTACGACGAGCACGTCGACCTCACCGAGCTGACGGCGGTCACCCGGGTGCTCGCCGTGGCGACGGTGCGCCTGCTGCAGGCCGGCTGAGCGGGGGCTACCGGTCGTCGCCGGGGTCGCGCCGGCCGAGCTGGCCCTGCCAGCGCATGATCGCCAGGCCGACGAACGGGAGCACGATCCCGGCGACGCACGTCCAGGTCCACACCCGCGCCACCCGGTCGCCGAGCAGCAGCACGACCACCAGGGCGACCCCCCACAGCGCCGTGCCCGCGAGGACGACGCGGGCGGTGTCGACGCGCAGCGGGGGAGGGGCCGGCTTCAGCGGGCGGCCGGAGGCAGGGCGGGACACGACGCCGACCCTAGGCGGCGCCGCCCGGCCGGGAGCGCGCCCGCCGTGTGGCACGCTGTCGCCGCTCACCGCCCGGCAGCAGCAGTCCGCAGGAGCCCGCATGCCCGAGAAGTCCCGACGGTCCCGGAGCGCCGGCGCCACCGCCGCGCCTGCTGCGCGGGCCACCCCCGCCGCGAGCGCCCAGGCCACCGGTGACACCCCGGCCGACGTCGCAGCGGCCGGGACGCGGCCCCGCCGCAGCGCCGGTCCGCAGCTGCGGCCGCGCAACGGGGTGGACCGCTACTTCGGGATCAGCGCGCGGCGCAGCACGGTCGGCCGCGAGGTGCGCGGCGGGCTGACCACCTTCTTCACGATGGCCTACATCGTGGTGCTCAACCCGATCATCCTGTCGGGGGCCGACGTCACCGGCGCCACGCTGCCCTTCGGGGCGGTCGCGGCGGTCACCGCGCTGGTCGCCGGGGTGCTCACCGTGCTCATGGGCGTCGTCGGCCGCTACCCGTTCGCGGTGGCCACCGGCCTCGGCATCAACGCGATCGTCGCCGTCTTCGCCGCCACCCAGCTGTCCTGGCCGGAGATCATGGGCCTGGTCGTGCTCGAGGGCCTGCTCATCACCGTGCTGGTGCTCACCGGGTTCCGCCGGGCGGTGTTCGAGGCGATCCCGCCGCAGCTGAAGACCGCGATCGCCGTCGGCATCGGCTTCTTCCTCACCATCATCGGCCTGGCCGACGCCGGCGTGATCCGGCCGGGCTCGCCGCTGATCAGCTTCGGCATCGGCGGGCAGCTCGCGGGGTGGCCGCTGCTGGTCTTCGTCGTCGGCCTGCTCCTGACCGCCGTCCTGGTCGTCCGCCGGGTCCGGGGCGCGCTGCTCATCGGGATCGTCGTCACGACCGTGCTGGCGATCGTGGTCGAGGAGATCGCCGACGTCGGCCAGCGCGTCGGGGAGGAGAACCCGCGCGGCTGGGCGCTGCAGCTGCCGAGGTGGCCCGACGAGGTCGTCAGCGCGCCCGACCTGTCGATCGTCGGGGACTTCTCGCTGTTCGGCGGGTTCGAGCGGATCGGCGTCGTCGCCGCGCTGCTCATCGTCTTCTCGATCATGATCGCCGACTTCTTCGACACCGTCGGCACGGTCACCGCCGTCGGCGCCGAGGGCGGCCTGCTCGACGAGGACCGCAACCTGCCCGGCTCGCAGCCGGTGCTGCTCGTCGACTCGCTGGCCGCCGCGGCCGGCGGCGCGGCGAGCGTCTCGTCGAACACCACCTACGTCGAGTCCGCCTCCGGGGTGGCCGACGGCGCCCGCACGGGCCTGGCCAGCGTGGTCACCGGCGTGCTGTTCCTCGTGGCGATGTTCTTCACCCCGCTGGTGCAGATCGTCCCCTCCGAGGCGGCCGCCCCGGCCCTGGTGATCGTCGGGGCGCTGATGATCAGCCAGATCCGCACCCTCGAGTGGGACGACATGACCCTGGTCATCCCGGCCTTCCTCACCATCGCGCTCATGCCGTTCACCTACTCGATCACCAACGGCATCGGCGCCGGCGTCGTCACCTACGTCCTGCTGCGGGCGGTGACCGGCCGGGCCCGCGGGATCCACCCGCTCATGTGGGTGATCGCCGGGCTGTTCCTCGTCTACTTCGCCCTGGAGCCGCTCCAGCAACTGTTCTGAGCAGTGCTAAGGACCCCGGGTAGGGTGAGGGCCGTGACGAGGTCGACGCTGGACACCGCGGCGCTGGCCCACGACCTGCGGCTGGCCGTCATGCGGTTCTCCCGGCGGCTGCGCAACCAGCGGGTCGACACCTCCGTCACGCTCACCCACCTCGCCGCGCTGTCCACGCTCAAGCGGCACGGTCCGATGAGCCCGGGTGAGCTGGCCGCGCACGAGCGGGTGCAGCCGCCGTCGATGACCCGCGTCGTCGTCGCCCTGGAGGGGCGGGGGCTGGTCACCCGCACCCCGCACCCCACCGACGGGCGGCAGGTGGTCATCGGCCTCACCGACGCCGCCGAGGAGCTGCTCGGCGAGGAGGCCCGGGCCCGCGAGGCCTGGCTGTCGGGCCGGCTGCACTCGCTGACGCCGGAGAAGCGGGCCACCCTGCGCGAGGCCGCCGCGATCATGGAGGAGCTCGCCGGTGGGTGACGTCCACGGCTGCTGACCTGACCCCCGCGGGGCACGGCTCGTTCCGGTCCCTGCGGGTGCACAACTTCCGGCTCTACGCGTCGGCGAACCTGGTCAGCCTGACCGGGACCTGGATGCAGCGCATCGGCCAGGACTGGCTGGTGCTGCAGCTCTCCGGCGACAGCGGCGTGGCCCTGGGCGTGGTGACGGCGCTGCAGTTCGGGCCGACGCTGCTGCTGAGCCTCTACGGCGGGGTCCTGGCCGACCGCTACGACAAGCGCCGCGTGCTGGTGGTCACCCAGGCGCTGATGGGCCTGCTCGCGCTGGTGCTCGCCGCGCTCGTGGCCGCCGACGCGATCGCGCTGTGGCACGTGCTCGTGCTGGCCGCGGGCCTGGGCTCGGTGTCGGCGGTCGACGCCCCGGTGCGCCAGGCGTTCGTCCCGGAGATGGTCGGCCGCGACCTGCTGCCCAACGCCGTCGGGCTGAACTCGACCATCTTCAACGGCGCCCGGCTGGTCGGGCCCGCGCTCGCCGGCCTGCTCATCGGCGCCTCCGGCGGGGACACCGCGCCGGCGTTCGCCCTCAACGCCGCCACCTTCGCGTTCACCATCGGCGCGCTGCTGGCGATGCGGCCGGGTGAGTTGCGGCCGAGCGAGCCGGTGGCGCGCGGCCGTGGCCAGCTGCGGGAGGGCCTGGCCTACACCTGGGGCCGGGCCGACCTGCGCCTGGCGATGGTCCTGGCCTTCGTCATCGGGACCTTCGGCTTCAACTTCCAGGTGACGATCGCGCTCATGGCCCGCGAGGTGCTCGACCTCGGCGCCGAGGGGTTCGGCCTGCTGTCGACGCTGTTCGCCGTCGGCTCGCTGACCGGCGCGCTGCTGTCCACCCGCCGCAGCGCCCGCCCGCGGCAGCGCTTCCTGCTCGTCTCCGCGGTGGTCTTCGGCCTGCTCACCGTGGCCTGCGGGCTGGTGCCCGGCTCCTGGCCCTTCGCCGTCCTGCTGGTGCCCACCGGCGCGGCCGCCCTGGTGTTCAGCGTGGCCAACAACAGCTTCGTGCAGCTCGGCGCCGACCCGCAGATGAGGGGGCGGGTGATGGCGCTGTACTTCACCTGCTTCCTCGGCGGCACCCCGCTCGGCGCGCCGCTCATCGGCTGGGTGTCCGAGCACCTCGGCGCGCGCTGGGGGCTGGTCCTCGGCGGCGCGGTGGTCGCGCTCGCCGGGGCGGCGGCGGCGCTGGCGGTGGCCCGCGGGCGGCGGGTGCACGCGGCCCCGGCCCGGCGGGTGCCGGCCGCGACCTGAGCCGCGCCCCTGAGCTGCGTGCCCGCCTGCGACGTGGCGGGCGGGGCGGCGCCGTCGTACCGTCGCGGCCACCCCACGCGGCCACCGTCTCACCGGAGTGACGATGACCTCCGCCCTGCTCCAGCTCGCCGGCATCACCGCGATGCTCGTCGGCGCCTTCGCCCTGATGGGACTCGCCTTCCGCCTGTTCTCCGGGCAGTTCCTGTCCGACCTGCGGGCCCGCCGCCGGGCTCGGGAGGGCCACCTGCCCGTGACGCCGGTGCACCGACCGGTCGAGGCGGTCGTCGCCGACCTGCGCCGGCTGGCCCGCCAGCTCGAGGTGGTCCCGGCCGGGTCCCCGCAGGCGCGCCGGCTCGGGTTCCAGGCCGCCTACGACGACGTGCTGTGCGAGGCGGCCCGGCAGTTCGACGTCCCGACGACGCTCACCGGGTTGCCGCCGGGCTTCCCCCGCGACGTCGAGCGGCTGCGGGTGCAGACGGTGCTGTCCGACGCCGGCATGGTCGTGCGCTGAGCGGGCCGGCCCCGCTGCGGCTGTTCGTGGCGGTGACCCCGCCGCCGGAGGCCCGCGACTCCCTCGCCGCCGCCCTGGCGCCGCTGCGCGAGGCCCCCGGTGCCCCGCGCTGGGGCGACCCGGCCCGCTGGCACCTGACGCTGCTGTTCCTCGGCGCGGTGCCGCCCGGGCTGCTGCCCTCCCTCAGCGCGCGGGTGAGCGAGGCGGTCGCCCCCACCCCGCCGGCGGTGCTGCGGCTGGCCGGCGCCGGGCACTTCGGCTCCCGGCGCCGGCCGCAGGTGTGCTGGGCCGGCGTCGACGGCGACGTCGCCGTGCTCACCGCGCTCGCCGGCCGGCTGGCCGCCGCGGCGCGCGGGCTGGGGCTGCCGGTCGAGGACCGGCCCTTCCGCCCGCACCTCACCCTCGGCCGGTGGCACTCCCGCCGGCCCGCCGACGGCGACCTGCCCGACCGGCTGGCCGGCTACCGCGGGCCGGAGTGGCCGGTGCGCGAGGTGACGCTGGTCCGCAGCACCGGCGGTCGGCACGAGGTGCTGGAGGTCTGGTCGCTCGCCACGCGTCCTCGACCGGGGCCGGCTTGAGCCCGGGGGAGATGCGGTCGGGCTTGCGTCACGGCTGCGTCACCGTGGCGTCACCGCAGGCGTACGGAGTGTTGCGTCCGGCCCGGGCAGGTCCTTAGCGTCGTCCCACTCACAACACGTCACGGCCCCGGCCGCGAGAAGCGCGGAGCCGAGGCCGAGGACCCGCACGCCCGAGACGTCGGCGACCAGGCCGGTGCCGGACGGGGTGCGGCCACGGCGGGGGTGATCTCGTGTCCGGCTTGCGCACCAGGGTGGGGTCCGGGATCGCGGCGGTGCTGCTGGTCCTCGCCGGCTGCGGCGGTGGAGGGGACGGGGACACCCGGGCCGCACCCGCGTCCACGACGCCGGTCGAGCCGGCTCCCCCGGGCAGTCCGACCGGACCGTCGTCCGCGCCACCGACCGGACCGTCGAGCGCGCCGGGCTCCCCGGCACCCCCGGGAAGTGCGTCGCCGGAGGGGCCGGGCTCCCCGGCACCCGAGGCTCCGGAGCACCCTCCGTCGGAAACAGGTCCTCCGGCACCGCCACCCTCCGCGGACCCGTCGAGTGCGCCGGTCCCGTCGGCCTCCCCGCCGACCACAGGGAGCTACCCGCCGCCACCTCCTCCGCCTCCTCCTCCACCGCCTCCTCCTCCACCGTCTCCTCCTCCACCGTCGCCTCCTCCTCCTCCACCACCACCACCTCCTCCTGAGCCCCCACCCGAGCCGGAGGCGCCGCCGCCTCCGCCCGAGCAGCCGGGGCCGGAGGCCCCAGAGCCGCCGGCGGAGGAGAAGCCAGCGCCCAAGACGGTCGGACTGCCGATCGGGGGTTCCCAGGACGTGTCACCGACGGGAGCGACCTGTGTCGACGTCGCCTACCTGGGGGACGAGGAGATCCCGGAAGGCGTCCGACTGACGGTCACGGACCTGTTCTTCGATCCCGATGTCCTCGACGTGGCGGACTCCGAGTGCGCCGAGCCCGACTGTCTCTCTGACGGATTCGACTTCGCTGTCGCCGATCAGTGCACCGTCGCGGTGAAGGTCGAGGATCCGTTGCCCGAAGGCTTCGACCCGCAGAGCGACGGGACTGTCTCCCTCGGCTTCGTGGGCCAGTTGCTCTGTCCGGCCGACGTCTCCTGCGATGACCTCATCGCCGAACTGGACCAACAGCCCGACACGGTCACGCTCACTGTGCAGCCCGCTGGTGCCGGCGAGGACTAGTGACGTCCCCGCCTCCCGACCCGGCCGCGTCCCTCAACCGGCTCGGCCAGGTCGCGGGATCGGTCGCGCAGGTCGTCGCACCGCTCAGCGTCCTGACCGCGCTGCTGTTCTACTTCGGCTACGCCTCCTCGCGGGCGCGGTACCTGTACTTCGGGGTCGACGTCGACACGATCGGCCTGAGCACGCAGGACTACGTCATGCGCAGCCCCGAGCCGCTGCTGACCCCGCTGCTGGTCCTGGCGCTCCTCGCCGTCGTCGTCGCGGTCGTCCACGAGCGGGTGCACCGCCGGGTGCAGGCCGCCCTGGCGGACGCGGCGAGCACCGACCCGAAGGTGGCCGCGGACGGGCGGGACCGCCTGGACCGGGGGAGCCGAGCAGCGCGGGCCGTCGTCGCCGCGGGAGACGCCCTCGTGGTCGCCGGCGTGCTGCTGCTCCTCGCCTACCCGTTCTGGGGCGACTGGGTGTACTACACGCTCGTGACCCCGCTGGTCATGGCGGCCGGCGCCGGACTCGCCCTCTACGGCAGGCGGATCGCGCGGTCGCTGGGGTCGGGGCCGCAGCGGTCGGGGCTGGTGACCGTCGTCCTCTCCGTGCTCCTGGTGATCAGCGTGTTCTGGGCGACGGCGACCTTCGCGGAGTGGTCCGGCCGGGGTGCGGCCCGCGAGGCGGCGCGGCACCTCGACCGTCTCCCGGCCGTCATCCTCGACACCACCGAGCGGCTGCACCTGACCTCCCCCGGCGTCCGCGAGACGACGCTGGAGGCGAACGAGGGGCAGACGTACCGCTACCGCTACCGCGACCTGCGGCTGCTGATCCAGGGCGAGGACCGGGTGTTCCTGGTGCCCGAGACGTGGGACGCCAGCGACTCCACCCTGCTCGTGCTCCTGGACGACTCGGTGCGGCTGCAGTTCCGCTTCCTCAACGACCCCCCGTGAGCGAGGTCGGGTCGCCGGGGCCCGTCACCAGGCGTACTCCACCGGAGCGGCCCGGAACCCGGGGAAGACCTCGTCGAGCCGGTCGAGCTGGGCCTGCTCGAGGGAGACCTCCAGCGCCGAGAGCGAGCCCTCGAACTGCGCCATCGTGCGCGGCCCGACGATCGGCGCGGTGACGCCGTCCTGGTGCAGCAGCCAGGCCAGCCCGACGTCGGCCGGCGCCAGCCCCCACTCGCGGCAGGCGTCCTCGTAGGCCTGCAGGGCCGGGCGGTGCCGCTCGACGCGGGCGCGGTTGCGCTCCTGGTGCCGGCGGTCGCCCTCCTGCTCGCCCAGCACACCCGCCAGCAGTCCCTGGGCCAGCGGGCTCCACGAGATGACGCCGATGCCGTAGTGCCGGGCGGCGGGCAGCACCTCGAGCTCCACGTGCCGGGTGAGCAGGTTGTAGTGCGACTGCTCGCTGACCAGGCCGAGGAAGTGCCGGCGGGCGGCGGCCTCGTTGGCCGCGGCGAGCTGCCAGGCGGCGTGGTTGGAGGAGCCGACGTAGAGCACCTTGCCCTGGGCGACGAGCGTCTCGCAGGCCTGCCAGATCTCCTCCCACGGCGTGGCCAGGTCGACGTGGTGGAACTGGTAGAGGTCGATCCAGTCGGTCTGCATGCGGCGCAGCGAGGCCTCGCACGCGCGCACGACGTTGCGGGCGGACAGGAAGGTGTCGTTGGGCCAGTCGCTCATCGAGCCGTAGACCTTGGTGGCCAGCACGGTCCGCTCGCGGCGACCGTCGCCCTGCGCGAACCAGGTGCCGAGCACCTCCTCGGTGCGGCCCTTGCCGGCCTCGAAGCCGTAGACGTTGGCGGTGTCGAAGAAGTTGACGCCGGCGTCGTGCGCCCGGTCCATGACGGCGTGCGAGTCGGCCTCCTCCGTCCGCCAGCCGAAGTTCATCGTGCCGAGGCAGAGGCGCGAGACGGACAGGCCGCTGCGTCCGAGGTGTGTGTACTCCACGTCTTGCGACCCTGGCACCCTGGCGCCCGTGCCGCAGACCGACACCGCCCAGTCCGCCTTCGACCGGGCCACCGCCGTCACCCGCACCGAGGGCGGCGGGTACCGCGCCGAGCTGGACCCGGGGTGGGACGTCGGCAACGGCGTCCTCAACGGCGGGTACCTGCTCGCCGTCGTCGCCCGGGCGGCGCTGCTGGACAGCCCGCACCCGCACCCGGTGGCGTTGTCGGCGAGCTACCTGCGCGCCACCCCCGGCGGCCCGGCCGACCTCACCGTCACCCCCGGGCCGGCCGGGCGGACGCTGGCGCACCGGACCGTGCTGCTCAGCGGCGCGGCCGGGCCCTCGCTCGCCGTCCAGGTGACAACGGCGGCCCTGTCGGCCGACCCGGCCGACTACTCGGTCAACCCGGCGCCGCGGCCGCCCGCCCCCGACGCGTGCGTGTCGACCCGGACCGGCGGGGGCGGGCCGGTCGTGGGCCTCGCCCGGCAGCTGGACACCCGGCTGGACCCGGCGACGGCGGGCTGGCTCGCCGGCCGGCCCTCGGACACGCGGCTGCTGCGGGCCTGGATCCGGCTCGCCGACGGCCGCGACCCCGACCCGCTCGCGCTGCTGCTGTTCGCCGACGCGCTGCCGCCGACCGCGTTCGCCGTCGGCCGGCCGGGCTGGGCGCCGACCGTGCAGCTGCAGGTGCTGGTGCGCGCGCTGCCCGCGCCGGGCTGGTGCCTGGTCGAGTCCCGCTCCACCGAGGTGACCGGCGGGTGGTCGGACGAGGAGTGCCGCATCTGGGACTCCACCGGCCGGCTGGTCGCCCAGGCCCGGCAGCTCGCCCGCGTGGCTCGCTAGGGACTGTCCTCACGAACCGCGGACGCCCTCCCGAAGGCGAAGAAGACGGGAGCGAAGTACGTCGGCCGCGGCGTCGCGGCGTCCATCCGCGTCAAGGCGGACTCCCAGCGCCGGACGTCGTCCGCGGTGGCGAGCCCCTCGGCGACCAGTGCGTCGCGGGCCGCCCACGCCGGCGGTCGCACGCCCGGGGGTGGCCGGGCGATCGTGTAGCGGCCCTCGTGCAGCACGACGGTGAGACCGGCCCGGTCCAGCAGCCGGGCGAGGCGCAGGCCGGTCTGAAGGTCGTTGCCGCGACGCCGGTGCAGCTCCAGGTACGCGTCGTCCAGGCCCTCGAGGTCCGGGTCGCCGTCGAGGACCCGGAAGGCGGTGCCGTCGACGTCCACGAGGTAGACGCTGCCGCCCGGCCGTACCAGCTGCGCCAGGTGGTCGACGATGCGCTGCTCGTCGGGGCCGTTGTGCGCCAGGACGTGGCGCACCATCACGACGTCGACCGACCGTGGCGGGATGCCGGTGTCGGTCGCGCTGCCCGCCAGCAGCTCGACGTTGGCGGCGTTCGAGGCCGCGATGAGCCGCCGCGCCTGCGCGCGAGCCCCGTCCTCGCGCTCGACGGCGACGACGCGTCCGGCCGGCCCGACGACCCCGGCGAGGACGACGGAGACGGCGGCCGGGCCGCTGCCGACGTCGGCGACGACGGCCCCGGGGACGACACCGGCGCGCTCCCAGAGCTCGGCCTCGTCGCTGCGGGCACGCTCGGCCATGAAGCGGTAGCGCTCGACCTCCTCGTCGCTCACGGCGAGTGTGTAGTCGGTCATGGCGCCCCCTCGACCCCGGCAGGATGGCACGCCGACGGGCGGTGCAGGGGACGCTGCGGTGTCGCCGCTCAGTCCCGCCGGCCGGGGAGGGGGAGGTCGCCCGTCAGGTAGCGCTGCACGGTCGGGCCGACCGCGGCGACGACCTCCTCGCGGGACGCCGAGGCCAGCGGCTCCAGCTGGATCACGTAGCGCATCAGGACCAGCCCGGCGACCTGCGAGGCCACCAGCGCGCCGCGGGCCTCGCGCTCCTCGCGGGGCATGTCCAGCGAGCCGACCACCCGGCGGATGATCTTCGCCAGCACGAACTCGCGCAGCAGCCGCGCCGACCACTCGTGGTTGACCGCCGAGCGGACCAGCGCCAGCACCGCCGACCGGCCCGGGCCGTCCCAGACCCGCAGCACCATGCCCACGACGGCGGCACCGCGCTCCTCCGGCGGCGCGGCGAGCACCTCGGGCAGGAACTCCTCGGGGTCCGCCGGTGCCTGCACCGCCGCCAGGAACAGCGCGTCCTTCGTGCCGAAGTAGTGGTGCACGAGCGCCGGGTCGACCCCCGCGGCGGTGGCGATCCCCCGGATGGAGGCGCCGTCGTAGCCGCGCGCGGCGAAGGCGGTGCGGGCCGCGGCCAGCACCGCCTCCCGGGTGTCCGGGTTGCCCGGCCGCCGGCCGGTCGGTCGCCGTGCGGCGCTCAGGTGGTCCTCCTCCGCAGGGTGGCCGCCGCCAGCGCGAGGGCGAGGACGGCGGCGCCGGCCACGATGCCGACGTCCCGCCACATCGTGCCCGTCTCCACGGCCGACCGCCCGACCTCCTGCAGGGCCTCCACCGCGTAGGTCAGCGGCAGCACGTCGCTGATCGCCTGCAGCCAGCCGGGCATCTGCGCGCGGGGCACGAGCAGGCCGCAGAGGAAGAACTGCGGCAGCACGACCACCGGCATGAACTGCACGGCCTGGAACTCGCTGCGGGCGAAGGCGCTGGCCAGCAGGCCGAGGGCGACGCCGAGGACGGCGTTGGCGACGGCGATGAGCACCACCAGCACCGGCGAGCCGGCGATGTCGAGGTCGTAGAGGGTGGTGGCCACGGTGACCGTCACGACCGCCTGCACCGCCGCGGCCAGGCCGAACGCGGCGCCGTAGCCCAGCAGCAGGTCCAGCCGGGACAGCGGGGTGGTCAGCAGCCGCTCCAGCGTGCCCGAGGTGCGCTCGCGCAGCATCGCGATGCTGGTGACCAGGAACATCACCACGAACGGGAAGACGCCGAGCATCGTCAGCCCGACCCCGTCGAAGGGGGACAGCGGCAGGTCGGCCCACAGCAGGTACAGCAGGCCCAGCAGCAGGCTCGGCAGCAGCACCATCAGCGCGATCGTGCGGCGGTCGTGCCGCAGCTGCCGCAGCACCCGGGCGGTGGTCGCCGCGGTCAGCCGCGGGCTCACGAAGGCGGTCGGCGCGCTCATGCCGCCACCTCCTGCTGCGCCCGCACCAGGCGGAGGAAGGACTCCTCGAGGTCGTCGGTGCCCGACTCGGCCCGCAGCCGCGCGGGGGTGGAGTCGGCCAGCAGCCGGCCCTCCCGGAGCAGCAGCAGCCGGTCGCAGCGGCCGGCCTCGTCCATCACGTGGCTGGACACGACCAGCGTGGTGCCGGCCGCGGCGAGGGCGTGGAAGCGCTCCCACAGCTCCACCCGCAGCAGCGGGTCCAGCCCCACGGTGGGCTCGTCGAGGACCAGCAGCTCGGGCTCGCCGACCAGCGCGCAGGCGAGCGAGGCCCGGCCGCGCTGGCCGCCGGAGAGATCGGCGACCAGCTGCCCGGCGGCGTCGGCCAGCCCGACGGCGGCCAGCGCGTCGTCGGCGGCGCGGGCGCCGCGGCCGTAGAGCGCCGCGAAGTGGCGGGCGTTCTCCCGCACGGTGAGGTCGGGGTAGACGCTCGGCGCCTGGGTGACGTAGCCGACCCGGTGGCGCAGGCCGGGGGAGCCGGCGGGCTCACCGAGCACGGTGACCGTGCCCGAGCGCACCCGCTGCACGCCGACCAGGGCGCGCATCAGCGTCGTCTTCCCGCTGCCGCTGGGGCCGAGCAGGCCGGTCACCCGGCCCGCCGGGACGGCGCAGGACAGGTCGTGGAGCACCCTGCGGCGCCCGCGCTCCACGACGAGGTCGGTCACGGTGACGGCGTCGGTCATGTCGGCCTCCCGAGTGGCGAGAACTCAACGCCTGATGAACTCAACGCTAGATGAGTTCTGCGCTCGGCGTCAACGGCCGGCCGAACGGGGGAGGGGATCAGCCGCGGCGGCGGGAGACCGCGTCGGCCAGCGCGATGAGCGCGAGCGGGACGACGCACCACAGGCCCAGCACCCACCCGGCCCGGGCCACGCCGTCGCCGTCGAGGTAGGCCAGGCCGCGCAGCGCCCGCACGGCCACGCCGGGGGGCAGCACCGACGCCAGCGGCTCGAGCCAGCCCGGCAGGTACTCCGCGGGGAGGCTGCCGGTGCTCGTGGCCGCGCCGACCGTCAGCAGCACCGCGGTGGCCACGAAGGTGCCCATCCCTCCGAGCAGCCGCAGGGCGAGCGCGGCCGCCGCGCCGGAGGCCAGCGCCAGCAGGGCGACGATCCCGGCCACCGGCCAGAACCCGGCGGGCAGGGCGTCGAACGCCCGGACCGACAGCCAGGCGCCCAGCAGGCCCGCCGCGGCGGCGAACAGGACGGCGCTCGCCAGCCGCAGCCGCAGCCGCTGCTTCGGGGCGACCTGGTAGCTGGTGATGCCGAACAGGAAGCCGCCGAGGACCACGCCGAACGCGGTGTGGTCGATCGCACGGCCCCGCTGGTCGCCCGCGGCCAGCGGCGCGACGTCGGTGACCGGAGGCGGGGTCCCGGTGCGCTCGGCGACCACCGGGCCGAGGACCGCGGTGAGGTCCTGCGTCACCGGCTGGCCGTGCGCCCCGGCGACGAGCAACTGCGGGCCGGGCGGCCCGAGCACCAGCGCCGCGTGGACGTCGCCGGAGGTGACCGCGCGCTCGGCGGCGGCCGCGTCGGGCAGCTCCACCAGCCGCAGCGCCCCCGGCCGCGCCTCCTCCACCGCCGACCGCACCGCCGCGACGTCGGCCGACGGGCCGGCCACCCCCACCGGCAGGTGGTGCGGGCCCGCGGCGGGGAAGGCGGCCAGGTAGACGACGACCAGCAGCGTGCCGATGCCGACGGCCACCGCCGCCGGCAGGACGATGCCGCGCAGCCCCGCCTTCGCCGGGGAGCCGTCGGAGCGCTCCTCCTCGGCCCGCTGGTCGGTGGGTCCCGGCGGCGGGGCCAGCCCGGCGGGCACTCAGCGCCCGCCCAGCTCGGCGCCGAGCAGGTGCCCGGAGGTCCAGGCGCTCTCGACCTTCGACGGCGCCCGCCAGCCGTCGCCGCACGCGCCGACCCCGTCGACCAGGCCGAAGGGCTCCTCCCGGGGCGCCGACGGCCGGGCGAAGGTCCAGCGGTGCACGTGCGTCCAGGCCGGTGCGGCGTCGATGCCGAGCGCCCGGCACACCGCGGTGGTCACCTCGGGGGCGGCGCGGCCGGGGTCGTCCAGGTGCGCGGCGGCGGTGCCGGGCGTGGTGTGGGCGACGAGGACGGGGGCGCCGTCGCCGCGCCGGTCGCCGTCGTCGGCGATCCACTCGACGACGGGGTCGTCGCGGACGAACGCGCCGTGCAGGTCGGCCGGCCAGTGCCGCCGGTCGAACCCCAGGGCGACGGCGAGGGCGGGCTGCCAGGCGTGCGCGTCCTCCGCCCCGAGCAGCCGCCCGGCGAGGTCGGCCGGCAGCAGCCGGCGGGCCTGCGGGTCGGGCAGCGCCAGGACGACGGCGGGCGCCGGCTCGCCGTCGACCTGTGGCCCGGACGCCACCCGCTCGACGGCGTGCTCCGGCACGACGTCGAGGCCGGCGGCGAGGTCGGCGACCAGCGAGCGCAGCCCGCCCGGGGCGGCGTAGCGGACCGGGCCGCTGCGGGTCTCGCGGACCCCGTCGGGCCCGGCGACGGCGAAGGTGTCGGTCCACGGCCGGGCCAGGCCGCGGCGGACCCAGTCGGCGACGACGTCGGCGAACGGCGACCCGTCGGCGGCGGTCAGGTAGCTGGCGCCGGTGTCGGTGACCCGCCCGGACAGCGTCCGGGTCGCCATGCGTCCGCCGGGACGGCGCCCGCGGTCGAGGACGCGCACCGGCACCCCGGCCTCCGCGAGCGCGCGGGCACAGGCCACACCGGCGATGCCGGCTCCGACGACGACGATCCCGTTGGGCACCACTGGATCCTGCGGGCAGCGCGGCCCCGCCGCTCGGGGAGCACCGGCTCGGGGAGGATCGCGGCGTGCCCGAGCCGATCGCCGACCCCGCCGACCCGCGGGTGGCCGACTTCCGCGACCTGCACGCCGGCGACCGGCCGGCCGGGCGGGCGCGCGGCACCGGCCCGGTGATCGTCGAGGGCGTGCCCGCGGTGCAGCGGCTGCTCGCCTCGCCGTACCGGGTGCGGGCGGTGCTCGGCGTCCCCGGCCGGCTGGCCGCGCTCGACCTGCCCGAGGGCGTGCCGGCCTACGAGATGGACAAGTGGGCGCTGTCGGACCTCATCGGCTTCCGGCTCACCCGCGGCGTGCTCGCCTCGGCCGACCGGCGCCCGCCGGCCGACGTCGGCGCGCTGCTGGCCGGCCCCGACCCGGCCGCACCCCGGCGGCTGGCGGTGCTCGAGGCGCTCAACGACGCCGAGAACCTCGGCTCGATCGCCCGCTCGGCCGTGGCCCTCGGCGTCGACGGGCTGCTGCTCGACCCGCGCTGCGCCGACCCGCTCTACCGCCGGGCGGTGCGGGTGTCGATGGGCCACGTGCTCGCGCTGCCCTTCGCCGTGCTGCCCGGCTGGCCCGGGGACCTCGACCGGCTGCACGAGGCCGGTTACCTCACCGTGGCGCTCACCCCGGCGCCGGACGCCGTGGACCTCGGCGACGTGGACCCGCGGGCGCACCCGCGCACCGCGGTGCTGCTCGGCGCCGAGGGGCCGGGCCTGACGCCGGAGGCGCAGGCCGCGGCGCGGGTGCGGGCTCGCATCCCCATGCGGGCCGGCGTCGACTCCCTCGGCGTCGCCGCCGCGGCGGCCGTCGCGTTCGCCACGCTGCGGTGAGGTGCTGGAACGGCCCCCCTGCAGGGACCCGTCCCGAGCGGAGCGAGGGGCGGGGGGCAGGAGGGTCCGTCACCCGTTGCGCAGCGACCAGCGGGCGAGGATCGCCCGTGCCTCCTCGGCGCGGGAGGGGTCGCACATGACGTCGTAGCGGCTGGCGGTGATCTGCGAGGTGCTGGTGAAGTCGCGCCGGCCGCCGGTGGCCCCGTAGCCGACCGCGCCGAACAGCGCGCCGAACGCCAGTCCGATGAGCAGACCGGTGAGCACCGCGCTGAGCCAGCTCGTCCCGCTGGGGGCGAAGATGCCGAGCAGCAGGCCGACGAACAGCCCCCACCACGCACCGCCCGCGGCCCCGGCGCCGATCGCGCGGCCCCAGGTCAGCCGGCCGGTGACCCGCTCGACCATCCGCAGGTCCGAGCCGATGATTGTGACGTTCTCCACCGGGAACTTCTCGTCGGACAGGTGGTCGACCGCGGCCTGCGCCTGCTGGTAGGTGTCGTAGGACCCCACCTGGACCCCGCCCAGGGGCATCGACACGGACATCGACATGTGTGGCTCCACTCCCGCACTCGTTCGGTTGTGGACGACGTACCCGTGGCCCCCCGGACGGACACGTCGGTCCGGTGGCGCGAGCGTACTGCTCGGTGGCCGGCGCTCAGTGGTTGCGGCGGACCCCGAAGACGATGTCCTCCCAGGCCGGGACGCGGGCCCGCGGGTCCTCGTCCTCGCCGTCGGTCTCGCCGGTCCGCAGCACGACCGTGTCGTGCTCGGCGATCTCGTCGTCGGTGAGCTCGGCGGCGTCGGTGCGCCGCTCGGCCGGCGAGACGGCGGGGGGGTGCTCGGCGGGCGCGGGGCCGCGGTCGGCGGGCGCGGGCCGCTCCGGGGCGGGGCGCTCGGGGACGGCGGCCGCGCGGTGCACCGGCAGCACCGGGCGCTCGGCGGGCACCGGGCGCTCGGCGGGCACCCCGGGGACGACGCGGACCAGCCGGGTGCCCTCGGCGAAGTCGCGGGTGGCGGCGTCCAGCGGGGCGACCGTGCGGGCCGGGACGTCGTAGACCCAGTGCGTGGTGCCCTCCTTGGCGCCGGCACGCCAGGCGGCGGTGACCACCCAGGTGCCGTCGTCGGAGCGGGCGGCGTCCCAGCGGACGGCGTCGAGGTCGGCGCCGAGCAGCCTCAGCCGCTCGGCCATGAACTGCTGCAGCGGGGCGCCGGGGACGCCCTCCGACAGCCGCACCCGCGCCTCGCGGGCCTGCTCGGCCAGGCGGGCGCGCTCCTGCAGCACCGTGTGCGCGAAGCGCATGATCCGCTCGACCCGGGTGCCCGAGGCCGCCGCGACCTGCTCGGGGGTCTCCCCGGCGCGGATGCGGGCCTGGATCACCCGCGGCGAGAGCCCGCCGTCGACCTCCATCTGGCCCAGCCGGCGGGTGTCCCCGCGGGCCGCGGCGCGCACCCGGTCGTCGATCGCCAGCTCGAAGCGCTCGCCGTCGTCGGTCCCGTCGCCGCCGTCGAGGGCCAGCACCAGGTTCCGGCCGTCCTCGGACAGGCCCACGAGGCGCAGCGTGCGCACGGGAGACCTCCTCGGGCGGGCGGTGGGCGGGGGCCCCGGGTACACCGGAGCCACGGGCGAGGCTATCCGCGGACGAGCCCGCGCGCTGGCAGGCCACCCGGCGTGGCGGACCCCGGCACCCCGCTCGCCCCGGGCCGGGCACCGCGGCCGGTCCCCGTCGCGGCCCTAGACTCGGCGCTCATGCTGACCGGTCCCCGCGACGACGCCGGCCTCGTCCGCGACGAGACCCGCGACGACGCCGAGCCCAACGAGCGCTTCCTGCCCTCGCCGGTCGACGCCGGCCAGAAGCGGCTGCCGATCGACATGGACTACGTCGAGCGGGTGATGATGGAGCTGCTCACCATCCCCAGCCCGTCCGGGCGCACCGACCACGTCATGCAGCTCATCGGCGGCGAGCTGCGCGACCTCGGCCTGCACTTCGAGGTCACCCGCCGCGGCGCGCTGGTCGCCGAGCTGCCCAGCCAGACGCCCGGCGCCGACCGCACGGTGGTCGTGCACGCCGACACGATCGGCTGCATGGTCAGCCAGCTCAAGGACAACGGCCGGCTGGCGATCGTGCCGGTGGGGACGCACAGCGCCCGCTTCGCCGAGGGCGCCCGGGTGACGATCTTCAGCGACGACGTCTCCGGCGACTACTGGCACACCGGCACGATCCTGCCGATCAAGGCCAGCGGGCACCGCTACGGCGACGAGGTCGACGAGCAGGGCGTGGGCTGGGACCACGTGGAGGTCCGCGTCGACGAGGTGGTGCACAGCCGGGCCGACCTCGAGCGCCGCGGCATCCAGGTCGGCGACTTCGTGGCCATCGACGCCCAGCCGGTGATCACCTCCAGCGGGTTCGTCAACTCCCGCCACCTCGACGACAAGGCCGGCATCGCCGCCGCGCTCGGCGCGTTCAAGGCGATCCTCGACCACGGCGTCGAGGTGCCGGTCACCGCGCACCTGCTCGTGACCATCGCCGAGGAGGTGGGCCTGGGCGCCAGCCACGGCCTCGACGCCGACGTCGCCGAGCTGGTCTCGATCGACACGTCGGTGGTCGCGCCCGGGCAGTCGTCGTCCGAGCACTGCGTGAACGTCGCGATGCAGGACTCGACCGGCCCGTTCGACTACCACCTGACCCGCCACCTGATCGACCTGTGCCGGGTCCACGACGTGCCGCACCGCCGCGACGTCTACAAGTACTACCGCTCCGACGCCGCCTCGGCGCTGGAGGCCGGGGCCAACACCCGCGCCGCGCTCATCGGGTTCGGCATCGACGGCAGCCACGGCAACGAGCGCACCCACCTCGACGGCATCCGCGCCACCGCCGAGCTGGTCGCGCTCTACCTGCAGACCGACCTCACGTTCCGCAGCTGGGACCGCACGCCCACCGGCGACCTGCGCGACTTCCCGAGCACCGCGGTCCAGCCCGCGGACGGCGAGCAGGCCCGTTAGACGAAGGACCTCCCTGCCCCCCACCGCTCGCACGCTCGCGGCGGGCCCCTGCAGGGAGGCCGGTACTACGACCTCTCCACGACGTAGTCGATGCAGGCGGTCAGCGCGCTGACGTCGTCGGGGTCGACGGCGGGGAACATCCCCACGCGCAGCTGGTTGCGGCCGAGCTTGCGGTAGGGCTCGACGTCGACGACGCCGTTGGCCCGCAGCGTCGCGGCCAGGTCGGCGGCGTCGACCGACCCGTCGAAGTCGACGGTGCCCACGACCAGGCTGCGCTGGCCGGGCTCGGCGACGAACGGCGTCGCGTAGGGCGACCGCTCCGCCCAGCCGTAGAGCCGGTCCGAGGACTCCCGGCTGCGGGCGACGGCGCCGTCGAGCCCGCCGAGGCCGAGCATCCAGCGGACCTGGTCGGCCAGCAGGAACAGCGTGGCGATGGCCGGGGTGTTGTAGGTCTGGTCCTTCGTGGAGTTGTCGACGGCGATCGACAGGTCGAGGAACGCGGGGATCCACCGGCCCGACGCCTTGACCTCGGCGACGCGCTGCAGGGCGGCCGGGCTCATCAGCGCGATCCACAGCCCGCCGTCGGCGGCGAAGGACTTCTGCGGGGCGAAGTAGTAGGCGTCGGTCTGCGAGACGTCGACCGGCAGGCCGCCGGCGCCGCTGGTGGCGTCGACGAGCACCAGCGCGCCGTCGTCGACCCCGGCGGGACGGACCACCGGCGCCATGACGCCGGTGGAGGTCTCGTTGTGCGCCCACGCGTAGGCGTCGACCCCCGGCCGGGCCTCGGGCAGCGCCAGCGAGCCCGGCGCCGCCGTCACCACCACCGGCTCCGCGAGGAACGGCGCCTCCGCCACGCCGGAGGCGAACTTGGCCGAGAACTCGCCGTAGGTGCCGTGCGCACTGCGCTCGCGGATCAGGCCGAAGGTGGCGGCGTCCCAGAACGCGGTGCTGCCGCCGTTGCCGAGCACCACCTCGTAGCCGTCGGGCAGGCCGAACAGCTCGGTGAGCCCCTCCCGCACCTGCCGGACCAGCCCCCTGACCGGCGCCTGCCGGTGGGAGGTCCCCATGAGCGCCGCGCCGTCGGAGGCCAGCGCCTGCAGCGCCTCGGGGCGGACCTTCGACGGGCCGCAGCCGAACCGGCCGTCGGCGGGGAGCAGGTCAGCGGGGATCTGGAGGGTCACCGGGTCATCTTCCCCGCGGCCGCCCGGCGCCCGGGGGCGGGGGCGCACCGACGACGACGGCCCGGGTCCGCGCGGTGGCGGGCCCGGGCCGTCGTCAGGGGGTCATGCGGGGGCGGCCTCGTTGACGGCCTTCACCGTGATGGTGTCGAAGCCGTCGACCTCCTCGGGCTTGCGCGCGGCGGGCCCGACGTAGCGGGCCGACGGGCGCACGAGGCGGCCGGTCTGCTTCTGCTCGAGGATGTGCGCGCACCAGCCGGCGGTGCGGGCGCAGGTGAACATCGAGGTGAACATGTGGCTGGGCACCTCGGCGAAGTCGAGGACGATCGCCGCCCAGAACTCGACGTTGGTCTCGATCGGCCGGTCGGGACGGCGCTCGCGCAGCTCCTTGAGCGCGGCGTTCTCCAGCGCCAGCGCGGCCTCGAAGCGCGGGGCGCCGAGCTCCTTGGCGGCCTTCCGCAGGGTGCGCGCGCGGGGGTCCTCGGCCCGGTAGACCCGGTGCCCGAAGCCCATCAACCGCTCCTTGCGGTCGAGCAGGTCCTTGACGTACTTCTCCGCGTCGCCGGCCTGCTCGACACCGTCGAGCATGTGCAGCACCCGGGAGGGGGCGCCGCCGTGCAGCGGGCCGGACATCGCGCCGATCGCGCCGGACATCGCCGCGGCGACGTCGGCGCCGGTCGAGGCGATGACGCGCGCGGTGAAGGTGGAGGCGTTCATGCCGTGCTCGGCGGCCGACGTCCAGTAGGCGTCGACGGCGGCCACGTGGCGGGGGTCGGGCTCGCCGCGCCAGCGGACCATGAACCGCTCGACGATGGTGGAGGCCTCGTCGATGCGGCTCTGCGGCACCGCCGGGACGCCGATGCCGCGCGCGGACTGGGCGACGTAGGACAGCGCCATGACCGCGGCGCGGGCCAGCTGGTCGCGCGCCTCGTCGTCGCTGATGTCCAGCAGCGGGCGGTACCCCCAGAACGGGGCCAGCATCGCCAGCGCCGCCTGCACGTCGACGCGGACGTCGCCGCTGTGCACCGGGATCGGGAAGGGCTCGGCCGGGGGCAGCCCGGGGCCGAACTTGCCGTCGACCAGCAGCGCCCACACGTTGCCGAAGGTGATCTTGCCGACCAGGTCCTCGATGTTGACCCCGCGGTAGCGCAGGGACCCGCCGTCCTTGTCGGGCTCGGCGATCGTGGTCTCGAAGGCGATGACGCCCTCCAGGCCGGGTACGAAGTCGTCGGCCATCTCGCACGCCTCTCTGCTGCGGACCTCGTGCGCACCGGTCATGCCGCACGACTGAACCGCGACACTAGGCCCCGTCCACCCCCGCCCTCCACGGGGGGCTGCCGCCCAGCGGGAGCCGTCCGGAGCCCGCCCGGCGGGGCGGTGTCAGCATGGCGGAGTGGCCGACCTCTCCCGCATGCGCAGGGACTACGACCGCCCCGGACTGCGCGAGGAGGACCTCGCGCCGACCTGGGTCGAGCAGTTCGACCGCTGGTTCCGCGACGTCGTCGCCGCCGACGTCCCCGACCCCAACGCGGTCGTCGTCGCCACCGCCGACGCCGACGGTGCACCCGACGCGCGCATCGTGCTGCTCAAGGGCTACGACGAGGCCGGCTTCGTGTTCGGCACCAGCTACGCCTCGACCAAGGGCGCACAGCTGGCGGCCAACCCCCGGGCGGCGCTGGTCTTCCCGTGGCACGCGCTGCAGCGGCAGGTGCGGGTGAGCGGCCGGGTCGAGCGGATCGGCGAGGCCGCCTCCGACGACCTGTGGGACCCCCGCCCGCGCGAGGCGCAGCTGGCCGCCGTCGCCTCCGTGCAGTCCACCGTCGTCGACTCCCGGGATGAGCTCGAGGCGCGGGTGCGGCTGCTCGACGAGGAGACGACGACGGAGAAGCTGCCGCGGCCGCCGGTGTGGGGCGGCTACCGGGTGGTCCCCGAGCGGGTCGAGTTCTGGCAGGGCGGCCCGGGCCGGCTGCACGACCGGCTGCGGTTCGTGCGCGACGACGAGGAGGGCGGCGGCTGGGTGCTCCAGCGCCTCGCCCCGTGAAGGACCCCGCTGCCCCCCACGCCTCGCAGGCTCGGCGCGGGCCCCTGCAGCGGGGCCGACAGCGCCGGTCGTGGGCGATCGACACCACGCCGCTGCGCCACCCCGGCTACCGGCGGCTGTTCTGGGGCGTGGCGGCCACCATGCTCGGCCAGCAGATGACGCTGGTCGCCGTCCCGTACCAGGTCTACGCGCTCACCGGCTCCTCGCTGCTGGTCGGCGTCACCTCCGTCGTCGCGCTCGTGCCGCTCGTCGTCTTCGGGCTGCTCGGTGGCGCCATCGCCGACGCCATGGACCGCCGGCGGCTGATGCTGGTCACCGGGGCCGGCTCGGCGCTGACCAGCGCGCTGCTCGCGGTGCAGGCGCTGCTGCCCGGCGGCGGGAACCTGTGGCTGCTGTGGGCGCTGGTCGCGGCCGTCTCCGGCTTCACCGCGGTCAACCAGCCCACCCGCAGCGCGGTGATCCCCGCGCTGGTCGGCCCCGAGGGGGTCCCCGCGGCCAACGCGCTGGCGATGACGGTGCGCCAGGTCGGCGTCATCGCCGGGCCGCTGCTGGCCGGGGTGCTCATCGGCCTCGGCGACCTCTTCCTCGCCTACGCGGTCGACGCGCTGGGCTTCGCGGTCGCGGTCCTGCTGCTGCGCGGCCTGCCGCCGCTGCCCCCCGCGGGCGTCACCGGGCCGCTGCGCCTGGGCGCGGCGCTGCGCGGGGTGGGGGAGGGGTTCGCGTTCCTGCGCACCCAGCCGGTGCTGCTCATGACCTTCGTCGTCGACGTCGTCGCGATGCTCTTCGCCTGGCCGCAGGCGGTGTTCCCGGAGCTGTCGGAGGGCCGGTACGCGGGGTCGCCCAACGCGCTGGGCTGGCTGTTCGCCGGCGTCTCGATCGGCGCGCTGCTCATGGGCCTGACGTCGGGGTGGGTGTCGCGGGTCGACCGGCAGGGCGCGGTGGTGCTCGCCGCCATCGTCGTGTGGGGCGTGGCGATCGTCGGGTTCGGGCTGGCGCCGACCCTGTGGCTGGCCGTGCTGTGCCTGGCCGTCGCCGGAGCCGGGGACATGGTCAGCGCGGTGCTGCGCTCTTCGATGCTGCAGACGGCGGCACCCGACGACATGCGGGGCCGGATGCAGGGCGTGTTCCTCGTCGTCGTCGCGGGCGGCCCGCGGCTGGGCGACCTGCGCGCCGGGGCGGTGGCCAGCGCGGCCGGCGTCGGCGTGGCGATGGTGTCCGGCGGCGTCGTCGTGGTGGTGGCGATGGCCGTCGTCGCGCTGGTGGTGCCCTCGTTCCTGCACTTCCGGGCCTCGCGGGCGCTCGCTCAGCCGCCCGGCTGACCCTGCGGCCGAGTCCGCCGAGTGAGCAGTGGCGTTCGCCGCACCTGGTGTGTCGTCGCGCGTCGCCGGCCACGACTGCCCACTCGACCGGCGGCGGGTCAGCGGAGGGCGCCGCGCCTCACGCCAGCGCGCCGGCGACGACGCGAAGGTCCGCGACGAGCGTGTCGTAGGCCTTGGGCCGGTCCGCGTCCGGGACGCGCAGCACCGCCGAGGGGTGCGCGGTCGCGAGCATCCAGGTCTGGGCGGGGGCCTCCTCGTCGGCCTCGTCGTCGCCCTGCTCGGCCCGCGCGACGCCCGGCGGCGTCCACGGCATGAGCACCCCGCGGTCCTTGGTGATCCGGAACGACGGCGAGATCAGCGCCTTGGCCGCCGTCGCCCCCAGGCAGACGACGACCTCGGGCTTGAGCACCTCGAACTCCGCCTCCAGCCACGGCCGGCAGGCGCGGATGTGCTCGGCGCCCGGGGACTGGTGGATCCGCCGCTTGGGCGTCGGCGTGAACCGGAAGTGCTTGACCGCGTTGGTGACGTAGGCGTCGCGCCGCTCGATGCCGGCGTCGGCCAGGGCGCGGTCGAGCAGCCGGCCGGCCGGGCCGACGAACGGCTCACCCCTGCGGTCCTCCTGGTCGCCGGGCTGCTCGCCGACGAAGACGATGCGCGCGGTCTCCGGGCCCTCGCCGAACACCGTCTGGGTGGCCGGCTCCCACAGCTCGCACGCGCGGCAGCCGGCCGCCGCCGCGCGCAGCCCCTCCAGCCCGACGCCCGACGGTGGGGAGGCGGGGTGGTTCTCCTGGCTCATGGACCGATGACACCGCAGGTCCAGCCGCTGCGCGACGTGGATCACGATCCGGTCCCGCGTCGGGCCGCAACCCGTCGCCGGGCACCGATAGCGTCGGGCGTGCACGGGGCCGACGACGGGATGAGGAGCGGTGCTCGAGTTCGACGGGCTCCACAAGAGCTACGGGGACCACCACGTGCTGGAGGGCGTCGGCTTCACCGTCGCCCCCGGCTCGATGTTCGGCTTCTGCGGGTCCAACGGGGCCGGGAAGACGACGACGATGCGGATCGCCATGGGCCTGGCCCGCGCCGACGCCGGCGAGGTCCGCTGGCGCGGCCGGCCGCTGGACGAGAAGTCGCGCCGCCGCATCGGCTACATGCCGGAGGAGCGTGGGCTCTACCCGAAGATGCGGGTCGGCGAGCAGCTGGCCTACTTCGCCCGCCTGCACGGCCTCGACCCCGCCGCGGCCGCCCGCGCCGCCGAGGAGTGGGCCGGCCGGCTGGGCCTGGGCGAGCGCCGCCGGTCCCGGGTGGAGGAGCTGTCGCTGGGCAACCAGCAGCGGGTGCAGCTGGCCGCGGCGCTGGTCAGCCGGCCGGAGGTGCTGATCCTCGACGAGCCCTTCAGCGGGCTGGACCCGGTCGGCGTCGACGCGCTCGCCGACGCGCTGCTGGAGCAGTGCCGCGCGGGCGTGCCGGTGGTCTTCTCCAGCCACCAGCTCGACCTCGTCGAGCGGCTGTGCGACGCCGTCGGCATCCTCGCGCGCGGCCGCATGGTCGCCACCGGCACCGTCGAGGAGCTGCGCCGCCGGGAGGCCGGGCGGGTGCTGAGGGTCGTCGTCCCCGACGCCGCGCCGGGCTGGGCCACCGCCGTCCCCGGCGTCCACGTCGTCTCCGAGCAGGCCGGCGACACCCTGCTGGAGCTCGCCGAGGGCGCCGACGACCAGGCCGTGCTGGCCGCCGCACTCCGCACCGGCCGGGTCACCCACTTCGCCTGGCGGCAGGCCACCCTCGTGGAGCTCTTCCGCGAGGCGGTCGCCGACCCCGCGCAGCAGGCCGCCCGCCAGGAGGTCGCGGCGTGAGCGCGCCCCTGTCGAGCGGGCAGCTGGTCCGGCTGGTCGCCGCCCGCGAGGTCTCCACCCGGCTGCGCGACAAGACGTTCCTGGTCAGCTCCGCGGTGATGCTGCTGATCATCCTCGGCATCCTGGTCTTCCAGGCGGTGGTGAACTCCGGCAGCGACGAGAACCGCATCGGCGTCGTCGGCGACCCCGGCGCGCTCGGCCCGGCGCTGGTGGCGCAGGGAGAGCTGCTCGGCCGCGACGTCACCGTCGTCGGCCTCGACGACGACGCCGCGGCGCGCACCGCCGTCGAGGACGAGGACGTCGACGCCGCGGTGCTCGGCGCCACCGGCGGCGCCCCGGAGCTGCTGGTGCGCGAGTCCGACCCCACGGTCGAGGGGCTGGTGTCCGGGGCGGTCGGCGCGGTGGCCCTGCAGCGGGTGCTCACCGAGGCCGGCGTCGACCCGGGCGGGCTGCCGCAGCTGACGGTCACCGCGCTGGAGGAGTCCTCCGCGGCTGCGGGCCAGCGCACCGCCGTCGCCCTCGTCGGCGTCGTGCTGCTCTACAGCCTGATCGTCCTGTTCGGCCAGTTCGTCGCGCAGGGCGTGGTGGAGGAGAAGGCCAGCCGGGTGGTGGAGCTGCTGCTGGCCACGATGCGGCCCTGGCACTTGCTCGCCGGCAAGATCCTCGGCCTCGGCGCGCTCGGGCCGGCGCAGATCGCGCTGATCGCCGTCATCGGCGTCGGCGGCGCGCTGGCGTTCGACGTCGTCGACGTGCCCGGCGACCTGATCGGCACGGTCGGGTGGGTGCTGTTCTGGTTCGTCCTCGGCTACGCCCTGTTCGCCTCGCTGTTCGCCGTGGCCGCCTCGCTGGTCAGCCGGCAGGAGGACCTCGGCAGCGTGCTCACCCCAGCGACCCTGGTGCTCTTCGTCGGCTTCGTCGTGGCGATCCAGGCCGCCGGCGACCCGGACGGCACCGCGGCGGTGGTGACCTCCTTCGTGCCGGGTCTGTCGCCCATGGTCATGCCGGTGCGCCAGGCCGCCGGTGACGTGGCGGCGTGGGAGGTCGCGGTGGCCGTCGTCCTCATGCTGGTGGCGATCGCGCTGGTGGTCCGCCTCGGCGGGCGGGTGTACTCCGGCGCGCTGCTGCGGACCAGCGGCAAGACCAAGCTGAAGGAGGCCCTCCGGGCCGGCCGCGCCTGAGTCCGCCGGGCCCCGTCCGGGCAGGGGACACCCGCCCGGACGAGGCCCGGACACGTTGGGGTGACCTCACCCTCTGGGAGGGCGTGCGCCCAGGTCAGGGCCGACATCATCGGCGTCATGACGGAGGACCTGGACGCGCGCCTCTGGCGGCTGCAGGCCTCCGAGGACGCCGACGAGCTCATCGAGCTGGGCTGCGACCTCGCCGAGGCCGGCCGGCAGACCGACGCCGAGTGGTGCTTCCGCCGCGCGGCGGCCCTGGGCGACGTCACCGGCTACTACGACCTGGGCAACAGCCTCGCCGCGCAGGAGCGCTGGACCGAGGCCGTGGACGCCTACGAGGTGGCGCTGGCCGGCGGGGAGATCGACGCCTGGCGCAACCTCGGCCTGGTGCTCGAGCAGCTCGGCGACCTCGCCGGCGCCATGGACGCCTACCGGGGCGCGGCGGAGGCCGGCGACACCGAGGGCGGCCTGCAGCTGGCGTTCCTGCTGCGCGAGCAGGGGGAGCGCGAGCACGCGCTGACCGTGGCCCAGGAGCTCGCCGCCGCCGGCAACGAGGAGGCCGACGCCGTCGCCGCCTGCTGGCAGTGGTGCGCCACCCTCGACCCGGCGCTGGAGGACCGGCTGCGCGCCGGCGCCACCTACTTCCCGGCCGCACGCGCCGACCTGGCCGCGCTGCTGCTGCAGACCGGCCGCGCCGTCGAGGCCCGCTCGGTGCTCGAGCGCGGCGCCAAGCTCGGCGAGCAGGTCGCCTGGCTGCCGCTGGGCAACCTCTACCGCGAGGAGCTCGCCGACGACGAGGCGGCCGAGGAGGCCTACCGCGCCGGCATCCAGGCCGGGGACACCTACTGCCACCACAACCTGGGCGTGCTGCTGGCCGACCGCGGCGACCTCGCCGGCGCCGCCGAGGAGTTCCGGCGCGGCGCCGACGCCGGCGACCAGCTGGCCGCCGCCGCGCTGGCGCTGCTGCAGGACAGCTGACCCCACCGCCCCTCCCCGGGCACTTCCGCGGAAGTGCCCGCTGGATCCGGGCACTTCCGCGGAAGTGCACGCTGGATCCGTGCACTTCCGCGGCACTGCCCGCCGGCTACACCACCTGGCGGAGGCCGGCGAGCGGGCCCCGGTAGGGCTCCGCGGCCGGGCCCGACACCCCCGGCCGCACGGTGAACAGCCGCCCGGCGTCGGGCTCGTCCTCCTCGCCCCGAGCGGTGCTGACGACTAGCAGGTCACCCACGAACGCGCAGCTCGACGTGTGCGCCACGCCCACCTCGACGACGGCGAGCAGCTCCCCCTCGGGCGACCAGCGGCGCACCTGACCGCCGCCCCACATCGCGGTCCACAGGCAGCCCTCGTCGTCGACGGTCAGCCCGTCGGCGACGCCGTCGGGGCCACCGGTCTCCAGCAGCACCCGGCCGTCGCCGAAGGCCCCGTCGGCGAGGTCGTAGGCGAAGGCGTGCACCAGGCCGGGGCCGGAGTCGGTCAGGTAGACGGTGCGGCCGTCGGGTGACCAGCCCAGGCCGTTGGACACGGTCATGCTCTCGCGCACGGTGGTGACGGTGCCGTCGGTGTCGAGCCGGTAGAGGGCGCCGACGCCGGGCCGCTGGTCGAAGGCCATCGTCCCCGCGTAGAAGCGCCCGGCGGGGTCGCACTTGCCGTCGTTCATCCGGGTGCCGCCGTCGTCCTCCCCGCCGCCCTCGCCGGCCAGGTCGACCAGCACGCGCGCGGTGCCGTCCTCGGCGACGTGGGTGAACCCGCCCCCGGCGCCGGCCAGCCAGCCACCGGCCGCGGCGGGGACGACGACGCCGACGGTGTCACCGGCGTGCAGCGACCCGGTGTCGCGCACGTCGTCGCCGTCGACGGCGCCGCGGCGGACCGTGCCCGCCGAGATGTCGACCCACAGCAGCTCGCGGCGGGTGTCGTCCCAGGTCGGGCCCTCGCCGTGGTCGGCGGGCGCGGCGGAGGCGGGGGTGGCGCGCAGGGTCTCCACCCCCGCGCAGGTGCCCGGGACACGTGCCCGTCACACGGGCGGTCGATACTGCGGGCCATGTCGGAAGCAACCGTCGACGTCGCCGACCTCCGCCTGCCCGGGCGCGACCCGGAGGGCGGCGGCCGGGCCGATGACGCCCCGCTGCGCGAGGACATCCGGTTGCTGGGCCGCATCCTCGGCGAGGTCATCCGCGAGCAGTCCGGCGACGACGTGCTGGACCTGGTCGAGTCCACCCGCGTGCAGGCCTTCGCGGTGCGCCGCTCGGAGACCGACCGGGCCGACCTGGCGCACCGCCTGGGCGACCTCGACGTCCGCGCGGCCAACCACGTCATCCGCGCGTTCAGTCACTTCTCGCTGCTGGCCAACCTCGCCGAGGACCTGCACCACGAGCGCCGCCGTCGGCACCACCGCCGTGCCGGCTCCCCGCCGCAGCCGGGCAGCCTGGCGGCCACCTTCGCCCTCCTCGACCGCGCCGGCCTCGACCCCGACGCCGTCGCCCGCGAGCTGGCCGGCGCGCTGGTGGTCCCCGTGGTCACCGCCCACCCCACCGAGGTGCGCCGCACGACCATCTCCCAGGTGCAGCAGCAGGTCACCGAGCTGATCCGCCGCCGCGACCGGATGGCGCCCGGCGAGGTCGACGAGGCCGCCTGGTCGGCGGAGCTGGAACGCGCGGTCCTCACGCTCTGGCAGACGGCGCTGCTGCGGCTGTCGCGGCTGCGGCTGACCGACGAGATCGACGAGGCGCTGCGCTACTACGACCTGTCGCTGTTCCGGGTGGTGCCCGAGATCAACGCCGGCCTGCGCCGGGAGCTCGGCGCGCGCTGGCCCGGCAGCGGGCTGCCCACCCAGCCGGTGCTGCAGCCGGGCTCGTGGATCGGCGGTGACCGCGACGGCAACCCGTTCGTCACCGCCGAGGCGGTCCGGCGGGCCAGCACCCGGCACGCCGAGACGGCGCTGACCCACCACCTCGGCGAGCTGGTGGGGCTCTACCGCGAGCTGTCGATGTCCGACCGGCTGGTCACCCCGACGCCGGAGCTGTCCCACCTGGCCGAGGCCTCCCGTGACGACTCGCCGTTCCGCGCCGACGAGCCCTACCGCCGGGCGGTCAACGGCATCCACGCCCGGCTGGCCGCCACCGCGCGGCGGGTCCTCGGGCGGGTGCCGGGTGTCCCGCCGGTGGCCGACCTGGAGCCCTACGACGAGCCGGGCGAGCTGCTCGCCGACCTCGCCGTCGTCGACGCCTCGCTGCGCAGCCACGGCGCGGGGGCCCTGGCCGACGACCGGCTGGCCCGGCTGCGCGACGCCGTCGAGGTGTTCGGTTTCCACCTCGCCGGGCTGGACATGCGGCAGAACTCCGCCGTCCACGAGGAGGTCGTCGGCGAGCTGCTGGCCTGGGCCGGGGTCTGCCCCGACTACGCCGTCCTCGACGAGGCCGCGCGGGTGGAGCTGCTGGCCGGCGAGCTGCGGATGCGCCGGCCGCTGGTGCGGCCCGACGCGCAGCTGTCCGAGCTGGCCCGCGGGGAGCTCGACCTGCTGGTCGCCGCCGCCGAGCAGGTGGCGCTGCTGGGCCCCCGGGCCATCCCGAACTACGTGATCAGCATGTGCGAGTCGGTCAGCGACGTGCTCGAGGTCGCCGTCCTGCTCAAGGAGGTCGGGCTGCTCGACCCGGACGGGCCCGCGGGGCCGTCGTGCCCGGTGGGCATCTCGCCGCTGTTCGAGACCATCGCCGACCTGCAGGCCGCCGGCGAGACCATGACCGCCGTCCTCGCCCAGCCGCTGTACCGGGCGCTGGTGCGCAGCCGCGGCGACGCGCAGGAGGTCATGCTCGGCTACTCCGACAGCAACAAGGACGGCGGCTACCTCGCCGCCAACTGGGCGCTGTACCGGGCGGAGCTCGCGCTGGTGGAGGTGGCGCGGCGGGAGGGCGTGCGCCTGCGGCTGTTCCACGGCCGCGGGGGCACGGTCGGCCGCGGCGGCGGGCCGAGCTACGAGGCGATCCGCGCCCAGCCGCCGGGCGCGGTGGCCGGCGCGCTGCGGATCACCGAGCAGGGCGAGGTGATCGCGGCCAAGTACGGCGAGCCCGACCTCGCCCGGCGCAACCTCGAGGCGCTGGTCGCGGCCACGCTGGAGGCCACCCTGCTCGACGTCGAGGGGCTCGGCGACGACGCCGAGGACGCCTACGCGCTGCTCGACGACCTCGCCGCCCGCGCGCAGGCCGCCTACCGGGCGCTGGTGCACGAGACCCCGGGCTTCGTGGAGTGGTTCCGCGCCGCGACGCCGATCCGGGAGCTCGCCGAGCTCAACATCGGCAGCCGCCCGCCCTCGCGCAAGGCCGGTGACCGCATCGCCGACCTGCGCGCCATCCCCTGGGTGTTCAGCTGGTCGCAGGCGCGGATCATGCTGCCGGGCTGGTACGGCACGGGGACGGCCCTGGAGTCGTGGATCGACGGCGACCCGGCGCGCCTGGCCCGGCTGCAGGAGCTGCACCGGCGCTGGCCGTTCCTGCGCACCGTGCTGTCGAACATGGGGATGGTGCTGGCCAAGACCGACCTCGACCTCGCCGCCCGCTACGCCGGGCTGGTGCCCGACGAGGAGCTGCGGGCGCGGGTGTTCGACCAGATCACCGCCGAGCACGAGCGCACCTGCCGGGTGCTGCTGGCCGTCACCGGCGACGACCACCTGCTCGCCGACAACCCGTCGCTGGTGCGCTCGATCCGCAACCGCTTCCCCTACCTGGAGCCGCTGCACCACCTGCAGGTGGAGATGCTGCGCCGCCGCCGCACCGGCGACGACGACGAGCTGGTGCGCCGCAACATCCAGCTGACCATCAACGGGATCGCCACGGCGCTGCGCAACTCCGGTTAGGCAACTCCGGTCAGGGGGCGGTCACCGGCAGCCGGTGCCGGTCGAGCCAGGCGGCCAGCCGGTCGCCGTCCCAGGGGCGGCGGCGCCGGGCGGCGGCCAGCGCCAGCGCGCGCGGCAGCTCCAGCAGGGCCAGCGCGATGCCGACGGCGCCGGCCGGGTCGCCGTCGCGCAGGTGCCGGGCCACGGCCGTCGGCCGGCGGGCGAGGAAGGCCGCCGTCTCCCGGACCGGGCGGCGGGCGTGCTGCGGGACGAGCACCTGCGCCGTGCGGGCGTAGTGCCACTCGCGCAGCAGCCCGGCGCGGGGGCCGTCCTTGCCGTGCCGGAAGCGGGTGCCGGGGACGCGCAGCAGCAGGTGCCCGGCGGCGCGCAGCCGCAGGGAGGCGTCGCGGTCCTCGTTGTAGAAGAAGTAGAGCGGGTCGAAGCCGCCGGCGGCGAGGAACTCCTCGCGGCGGAGGAGCAGCGCGGTGCCGGGCAGATCGTCGGCGGCGAACGGCGGGCCGGGCGGGTGGTCCTCCTCGCCCGGACCCTCGACGGCCGGCGCCGCCCAGACCGCGGCCGGCTCGGCGTCGAGGACCTCGGCCAGCCGGTGCAGCATCCCCGGCTCGGGCTCGCCGTCGGAGTTGACCAGTGCCACGTAGCGGCCGCGGCAGGCGTCGACGGCGAGGTCCATGGCGCGGGCGAAGCCGAGGTTGCGCGGCGCGCGCAGCACCCGCCGGTCGGCGTCCGGGTAGCGCTCGCGCAGCAGGGCCCGCGCCGCGGCGGAGGTGCGCGGCGCGGGGTCGTTCTCCACCAGCAGCGCCCGGCCGCGCCAGCCCGGGCCGGTGGCCGCCGCGAGCGCCGCGTGGTGGCGGGCGAGCAGTTCGGGGGGCTCGCGGTGCACGAGGAGGACGACGTCGACGTCGTCGAGGCCGGTGCGCGCGGAGACGGTCACCGTGGCGCCCTACCCGCCCGGTCCCGGTGGCCTACCGTGCCGTCAGGGCGGACGGCGGGGGGACCGTGACGGAGACGATGTGGGTGGCGGCGTCGGGGGCGGACCTGCGCGCCGTGGCCCGGCTGCTGGGCGTCGGCCCGCCGGCGCTCGCCGCCGAGCTGCTCGACCCGGGCGCCCGGCTGCTCGTCGCCGACGACGCCGCGGCCCACCTGCGCCGCCGCTGGACCGACGAGGGCACCACCGAGGCCGTCGTCCTGCACCGCTCCACGCACGTCACCGGGCGCGCCGCGCTGCTCGCCGTCGCCTCCGCCTGGGGCTGCTCGAGCGTCCGCGACACCGGCACCGGCCGGGTGCTCGACGTCGAGCCGCCGCCGGAGGACGCGCCGCTCACCGAGCGCTTCGCGCACCTGGCCGCGCTGGCCGCCACCCGGGTGGAGATGGCGGTCGCCCTCGCCCGCGACACCGGGCGGGACCACCGCAAGGACGACGGCAGCTGGTCGATCGCCGCCGACGAGGCGGCGCACGCCGCGGCGGTGGAGGTGCTGGCCCCGCTCGGGGTGCCGGTGCTCTCCGAGGAGCGGGCCGACCCGTCGGTGCCCGAGGACCGGCCGTGGGTGGTGCTCGACCCGCTCGACGGCACCGGCAACTTCCGCGCCGGGCTGCCGCCGTGGGCGTTCTCCGCCGCGCTGGTCGACCGCGGGCAGGCGGTGGCCGGGCTGGTGGTCGACCTGTCCTCGGGCCGGCGCTGGTCGGGGACGGCAGGGGTGGGCGCCTGGCGCGACGGGGTGCCGGCGCACGTGCGCGAGGGCAGCACCGTCGTCGCGCCGTCGGGGCGGGTGGTGCGGGTCCCGGCGACGGCGGCGCGGGTGCGGGTCACCGGCTGCACCGCCGTCGACCTGTGCCTGGTCGCCGACGGGTCGGCCGGCGCCTGGCACGACCTCGACCGCAGCGGGACGCACGTGCACGACGTCGCCGGGGGACTGGCGGTGCTGGCCGGGGCCGGCGGGGTGGCGCTGACCCCGGACGGCGCGCCGCTGCGGCTGCGGCCGGACACCGAGACGCTGATCCGCTTCGCCGCCGCGGCCACCGACCGGGCCGCGCGCGACCTGATCGCCGCGGTCGGTTAGCGGGCGGCGGCGCGCACGGCCGACAGCAGCGACTCCCGCTCGTGCAGGGTGGTGCGCGCCCGGCCGCGGGTGGCGCCGAGGGCGACCTCGGCGGCGTCGATGGCCCGCCAGTCCTCCAGCAGCACCGGCTCGGCGCCGCGGGCCCGCAGCGTGTGCACCAGGTCGTCGCGGTCGCCGTGCGGGCCGATCACCCCGGCCTCGGCGTCGGCCAGCAGCGACGCGACCGTCTCCCGGGCATCGTGCTTGTTGGTGCCGACGACGCCGGTGGGCCCGCGCTTGATCCAGCCCGCCACGTACTCCCCGGCCGACGGGGCGCCGTCGCGCAGCACCCGGCCGTCCTCGTTGGGCACGGTGCCGCTGCGCTGGTCGACCGGCAGCCCGGGCAGGCCCTGCCCGCGGTAGCCGACCGAGCGCACCACCAGGTCGGCGGGCAGCACCTCGTACTCGCCGGTGCCCACGGCGCGGCCCTCGTCGTCGACCGTGGTGCGCTCGACCTCCACGCCGGTGACCCGGTCGGCGCCGAGCAGCCGCACCGGCCGGCGGTGGAAACGCAGGTGCAGCCGCACCCGGCCGGGCTCGGGCCGGTGCCCGGCCCACTCCCGCAGCACGGCGAGGTTGCGGGTGGCGTTGCGGTCGCCGGCGATGCGCTCCTCGGCGGCTGGGCTCAGCTCCAGGTCGGCGGGGTCGACCAGCACGGTGGCCTGCTCGAGGCCGTCGAGCTCGCGCAGCTCCATCGTGGTGAAGGAGGCCTGCGCCGGGCCGCGGCGACCGAGCACGGTGACCTCCTCGACCGGCGCCGCGGCCAGCGCGTCGAGGACGTGCTGCGGCATGTCGGTGGGCTCGAGCTCCTGCGGCGCGCGGGACAGCACCCGGGCGACGTCGAGGGCGACGTTGCCGACGCCGACGACGACGGCGCGGCGCACCCCCGCCAGCGAGGCCTCCACCCGCGCCCGGTCGGCGTCGGGGTGGCCGCAGTACCAGGCGACGAGGTCGGTGGCGGCGAGGCTGCCGGGCAGGTCCTCGCCGTCGATGGACAGCGGGCGGTCCAGCGCCGCGCCGTAGGTGTAGACGACGGCGTCGACGTGCGCGCGCAGGTCCTCGAGGGTGATGTCGGTGCCCACCTCGACGTTGCCCACGAACCGCACGCCGGGGTCGTCGAGCGCCCGGTGCAGGGTGTCGCGGATCGCGCGCATCTTCGGGTGGTCGGGGGCGATGCCGTGCCGGACCAGGCCGAAGGGGGTCGGCAGCCGGTCGAGCAGGTCGACGGTCACCGGGACCGGCGCGCGGCGGGTGAGGGCCTCGGCGGTGTAGATGCCGGCCGGGCCGGCGCCGATGACGGCCACCCGCAGCGGCCGGCCGTCTCCCGGATCAGTCTCGTCCGACACGACTGGGATCCTGGCCCGCCCGGGTAGTGGTCCGCCAGATCACCGTCGCCGAACCCGATCCGCGAGAGCAGGGGGGACCGCCCGTGTCCGTCGTCGTCGTCGCCACCATCAGCCCGAAGGCCGAGCACGCGGAGGAGGTCCGCCAGGCGGTGCTCGAGACGGTGCCGAGGGTGCACGAGGAGCCCGGGTGCGAGCGCTACTCGCTGCACGAGGGCCGCGACGGTGCCCTGGTGATGGTGGAGAAGTGGGAGAGCCCGGAGGCGCTGGCCGCCCACGGCAAGGCCGGCCCGCTCAGCGAGCTGTCGGGGCGGCTGGAGGGCAAGCTGACCGCCCCGCCGTCGGTGACCGTGCTCGACGCGCTGCCGGCCGGCGACCCGGCCAAGGGCGCCCTCTGACGTCACCTCCCGACGAGATCGGCGCTCTCGTGGCCATCGACGCCCGATGGCCACGAGACCGCCGATCTCGCGCCGCGCTCAGGCGGCCTGGCAGACGGGGCACCAGTAGAGGTTGCGGCCGACCATCTCCTCGGTGCGCACCTCGGTGCCGCAGGTGCGGCAGGGCAGGCCGGTGCGCCGGTAGACGTAGTGCGCGTCCTCCCGGCGCACCGCCCCCGACCGGCGGGAGCGGTCGGCCGGGAGGGTGGTCACGATCCGGCCCATCCGGACGCCGGCGCGCATGAGCACCACCAGGTCGTCCCACAGCGCCTGCCACTCCGGCGCGCCGACGTCGCGGCCCGGGCGGAACGGCGAGATCCGGTGCCGGAAGAGGATCTCGGCGCGGTAGACGTTGCCGACGCCGGCCAGCACCGACTGGTCCATCAGCAGCGCGCCGACCGCCGTCCGGCTGCGCGCCACCCTCGCGTGGGACAGCGGCCCGCCGCGGCGGGTGCGCAGCGGGTCGGGGCCCAGCCGGTCGAGGATCGCGTCGACCTCGGGCTGGGTGAGGACGTCGCAGGCCGTCGCGCCGCGCAGGTCGGTCCACGCGCCCTCGCCCTTGGGCCCGTCGGCGGTCCACCGCATCCGCAGCGCGCCGCGCGGGGACGGCGGGTCGCCGAGGCCGGTGGTGTAGGTGCCGTAGAGGCCCAGGTGCACGTGCAGGACGGGGCCGCCGAAGTCGGCGAACAGGTGCTTGCCGTAGCTGGTGACCTCCTCCAGCACGCGGCCGTCGAGCAGCGCGGCACCGGCGGCGAAGCGGCCCTGCGGGCTGGTCACGTGCACCGGCCGGCCGGCGAACAGCTCCGACTGCTCCCTCGCCAACCGGAACAGGGTGTGGCCCTCAGGCATCCCGCACCGCCTGGTACCGGGCCAGCGCCACCTGGCGCTCCTCGGCGTGGTCGACGACCGGCGCGGGGTAGCCCTCCGGAGGACCGCCGGGCATCGCCCACGGCTCGTGCACGTACCGGTCGGGGACGTCGCGCAGCTCGGGCACCCAGCGCCGCACGTAGGTGCCGTCGGGGTCGAACTGCTGGCCCTGCCGGGTCGGGTTGAACACCCGGTGGTACGGCGAGGGGTCGGTGCCGGTGCCGGCCACCCACTGCCAGCCGTGCTGGTTGCTGGCCAGGTCGCCGTCGACCAGGTGGTCGAGGAAGTAGCGCGCCCCGCGCCGCCAGTCGATGTGCAGGTCCTTGCACAGGAACGAGGCGACGACCATCCGCACCCGGTTGTGCACGTAGGCCTCACCGTGCAGCTGCCGCATCCCGGCGTCGACGATCGGGTAGCCGGTGCGGCCCTCCGCCCAGGCGGCGAAGTGCTCGTCGGCGACCGGGCCGGTGTCGTACTGCATCCGCCGCATGGCGGGGGTGAACGGCTCGCGCGCGGTCTCCGGGCGGTGCCACAGGACGTCGGCGTAGAAGTCGCGCCAGATCAGCTCGCCGACGAACTTGTCCACCGCCTCGGCGGAGTCCCCGCCGAGGGCCCGCGCCTCGGCGAGCAGCGTCCGGGGGTGGACGGTGCCGTACTTCAGGTGCGCCGAGAGCCGGCTGGTGCCGTCGGCGCCCGGGGTGTTGCGGCCGGTGGCGTAGCCGAGGAGGCGCTGGTCGCGGAAGAGCGCCCACGCGTCGAGGCCGGCCCGCTCGCCGGCCGGGGGGAGCACCGTGCCGCCGAGGTCCTGGGCCGGCGGCAGGTCCTCGGTGGGGACGCCGTCGGCCCAGGCGACGGCGTCGGGGCGGGCGGCGGGGGAGTGCACGCCGCGGGCGCGCCAGGCGCGGGCGAAGGGCGAGTAGACCTTGAACGGCGTGCCGTCGTCCTTGGTGAGCCGCCCCGGGGTGACGCCGTAGGGCGACCCGGTGCGCACCAGCGGGACCTCGCCGAGTGCCTCCTCGACGGCGGCGTCGCGGGCCCGGCCGTAGACGCCCGCGTCGGCGGAGACGTGCACGCTCACCGCCCCGGTCTCGCGGACGAGGTCGGGGAGCACGCGCACCGGGTCGCCGGAGCGGACGACCAGCGCCCCGCCGGTCTGCTCGCGCAGGTCGGCCAGGCAGCCGCGCAGGAACTCCCGGCGCGGGCGCCCCGAGGGCTCCCACAGCCGCGGGTCGACGACGAAGACCGGCACGACCGTGCCGCCGGCGCCGGCGGCGTCGACCGCGGCCAGCAGTGCCGGGTGGTCGCTGAGCCGGAGGTCGCGGCGGAACCAGAGCAGGGCGGTCGGCACCCGCCCCAGAATAGGTGGCCCGGTGCGACGCCGCAGGTCAGCGGCCGGTCAGTGGTCGGCGGTGGCCAGCCCGAACCGGGGCTTGTCCTCGTCGGCGACCAGGTCCAGCGTCTCCGGGTGCTGCTGGATGTAGTGGCGGACGAAGGAGCAGTAGGGGAGGACGGTCAGCCCCCGCTCGCGGACGGCGTCGAGGACGCCGGCGACCAGGACGGTGCCGAGCCCGCGGCCACCCATGGACGGGTCCACCTCGGTGTGCGGCAGGGCCATCGTGCCGTTCTCGACGTGGTAGCTGGCCAGTCCGACGACGCGCTCGCCGACCCGCACCTCGAACCGTCCCCGTTCCGGGACGTCGACCACCGTGGTCTCCATCGTGCTGTGCCACCTCCGCATCGCCCCGGCGCCGTTGCCGGGGTTCCGTCGTGCATCTGGAACGGTAACGCCTCGGAGCCCCGGAGGTTTCCCTTCGACGGGTGTGCCGCGCTCATCCGGGTGTCCCGTCGGCCGAGGTCACGGCGCGGCGCAGCGCCCGGCCGCGGGCCAGCGCCCGGTCGACCTCGGCCACCACGATCTCCACGACCCACCGCACCGGCCCGGCCGCCGCCAGCAGCGCCTCCGTGGGCAGGGCGCGCTCGGTGGCGAGGATGCCGAGCGTGCTCGCCACCGCGGCGAGCGCGGCGTCGTCGGGGGGCCAGGCGTGGTCGGGGCCGGCGGTCATCGCGCGCTCGTCGTCGCGGGTGCGGGCCGCGCGGTGGTCGACGTACCGCCGCGGCCACCGCCCCCTGCGGGTCCAGCTGCCCCGGCGCAGGTGCTCGGCGGCCAGATCGCGCTGGTCGACGCGGCCGCGGCGCAGGAGGTCGGCCAGGGACCCGGGGGACCCGACCGCCCGGTGAGCAACCGGTCGGCGGGCGGGAAGCCGGTCGGCCGGCCGTCGAGCGCCACGGCGTCCTCGGTCTCGGCGAGGCGGCCCCGGAGCGCCAGGTCGACCAGCAGCGTCCCGCGGACGGCGAGGGCGGTGACGAGGTCGTCGGTCAGCCGGCCGCGGTCGTCGAGGGCCAGGCAGGCCAGGCGCATCGACGTCGCCCCGTCCCAGTCCTCGTCCGCCACGTCGGGAGGATCCCGGTCAGGGGCGCGGGTCGGTGCGGGTCCAGCCGCGGTCGTCCCGGCGGGCGCCGAGCCCGGCGCGGCAGCGGCGGCAGACCGCCGCCACCTCCTCCGCGTGTCGGCCGGACTCGGGCTGGACGTCGGACCAGGCGACGTGCGGGAAGCGGGCGAGCCGCGACCGCGACAGCGACAGGCCGCAGACGGTCTCGTTGCGCCCCTGCTCCCAGGCGTGCACCTCGCCGGAGGGGTAGCGGACGCCGTCGTCGGGGTCGGTCCACCGGCCGGTGGCCGCGACCGCCGCGTTGCGCAGTGCCATACCGGGTCGGTACCCGCCGTAGGACCGCCGCCACGCGCTGTGGAGAAGCGCTCCGGAATGCACCGGGAAAATGACGTGCCGTCACGGAAATGGTCCTCGAACGGGGACCTTGGTCTCTGTTGACACGCGTGGGAGAAAAGCGGGGCCGGTGTCTTTCGAGAACGACGGGGAGAAGACGATGCGACGCACTTCCACGGTCGGTGTCCTGGCGGCTGTCGTCGTCGGACTCGGTGCCACTCCGGCACTGGCGGACGGTGGTCCCGACGGACACGAGGACGACGGGTTCGTCCCGGTCGAGGAGGTCATCCCGGACTACTACGCCCCCGTCTCGTTCCAGGCGTGCGACAGCACCGTCACGCTGGAGAGCGGGGACGTGCGGGAGGTCGAGGTGCGGGTGACCGAGAACCCGGACGGCACGACGAGGACGGAGTTCCGTGGCGCATGGACCGTCGACCTCACCCGCGCCGACGGTGCGGTGATCGACGAGCTGGACATCTCGGGGCCGGGTGTCGAGGTCTCCGGCCCGACCGGGGCGACGATCACCCTGGCCGGCCCGTCGGTGCTGTTCCCGATCGACGAGGTCCAGCAGGCCGCGTGGGACGCCGCGGGCCTGCCGGAGGGGGACCTCGCCTACTTCAAGAAGGGTGAGGCCGAGGTGCGGGTGACCGTGGACGCCGAGGGCGTGCCGGTGTCCGAGGAATGGGTCCGGCTGGACGCCCGGATCATCGACCTGTGCCGCTGGTTCGACCGGGGGAATGCGCGCGACCACGGTCGGGGTCCCGCGCATTCGGCGCGCGGGTGGTGATTCCCGCCCTTTCCTGACGGGCACTCCCGGCCCCGTTCCCGGGGCCGGGAGTGCCCCTTTCCCACGCCATTCGCGGCCGCGTCGTCAGGAGGACGGCGCCCGGCCGAGCCGCAGGAACCACACCGGTACGGCGAGCGCACCCAGGGCGGCCGGTGTCGCGCCGACCGCCACGACGGCCCGCCGCAGGAGGGACCCCCGCGGCAGCAGCAGGCCGGCGCCGGCCACGGCCCCGCCGGCGAGCACCGCGCCACCGCACACCTCGCCGAGCCGGGTGACCTCGTCCGGCAGCTCCCCGCGCCGGCCCCGGCTGCTCAGCAGGAGCCAGCCGGCCAGGCCCCCGAACGCGCCGAGCGCGACCGGCGCCTGCACGCGGAACGGCACGAGCCCGAGCACCAGCGCCGGTCCGGCGAGGGTGAGCACCCCGGTCGAGGTCAGCCCCAGCCGGCGGGTCCACCGGCCCGGGCTGACCGCCAGCACCGCCGGCACCATCAGCGCCGTGCCGACCGACCCGACGACGTCGTTGGCCGACCCGAGCGACACGGGCAGGACCCGGCGGCGTCCCGCCTCGACGGCGTAGAAGGCGACCAGGAGGACGTTCGCGGCCGTGCCGGTGAGCCCGGCCGCGCGTGCCCACGGACGCGCGCGGCTGAGGTCCACCGGCCGACGGTGGCAGCGGGCGTCGTCGCCCGTCCAGGGACGGAGATCCCCGTGGTGGCGCCCGCGGGCCGGTCTCCGGTTGACCCGGGGTCGGGCCGGTGCTCGGCTCGCGGCAGCACCGCGACGGGGGACTCCGGGACGGGAGGTCCGACCCATGACGACACCCACGACGCCACCGAGGACGCAGGCGATCCGGCTCGACATGACCGTGTCCCTCGACGGTCTCGTCGTCGGGCCGCAGGACGGTCCGCAGGAGCCGATGGGCGTCGGCGGGTTCCGGCTGTTCAACTGGCTCGACCACCGCCTCGACCCGGGGCCGGACGGTCAGGTGTTCGCCGAGGCGAACGCGACCCGCGCGGTGATCGCGGGCCGCCGCACCTACGAGCACGCCGGCCGGTGGGGCGGCGACCACCACGACGGCGTCCCGGTCCTCGTGCTCACCCACCACGTGCCGGAGGAGCCCCCGCCGGGCAGCGTGCGCTACGTCAGCGACGTCGCCACCTGTGCCGCGCAGGCCCGCGCCGCCGCCGGTGACGCCGACGTGCTGGTCCTGGGCGCCGGGGCCGGGCGAGCGCTGCTGCTGGCCGGTGAGCTCGACGAGATGGAGCTGCACGTCGTCCCCGTCCTCCTCGGCCAGGGACGGCGGCTGTTCGACCAGCTCCCCGCCGAGCGGACCGAGCTCGAGCTGACCCGGGTGCTGGACACGTCGGACACCGACCCCGGGCACCGGGTCCTGCACCTGCGCTACCGGGTCCGGCGGCCGGGAGCGGACCCGTGAGGACGTTGCACGTCGGGCTCCGGGTGGCCGATCCCGACCGGGCGGTCGCGTTCCACACCGCCGTCGGCTACGAGGTGGTCGGCCGGGTGCCGGACAGCCCGGCCGGGAGCGGGGCAGCGGCCTGAGCCACCTGGTCGTGCAGGTGGAGTCGATGGCCGGCACGGTCGCCGCGCTCCGGGCGAGGGGCATCGAGGTCGCCGAACCCCGGTCACCCGACGGGTCGGCGGACTTCCTCACCAGCTGGGTCACCGACCCCGACGGCAACCGGATCGAGCTGGTCCAGTGGCCCCCCGGTCACGCGGTCGGTCTCACCGCGGCCGACTGGGCCTGACGGCGGTCCCGGCCCGGACCGGCGCGATCAGCCGCGCACCTGCTCGAGCAGGCCCATGTCGTCGCGGCACGCCCAGTGCTCGACGACCACCCCGCCCGCGACGCGCCAGAGGTGGATGAAGCGCCACGCCACGCGACGACCCGACGGGGGCACGCCCGCGAGCAGCGGCATCGTCGAGGCCCGGTGGGTTCCGCGCAGGGTCAGGTGCTGCGCCACGACGTCGCCGTCGCCCACGAGGTGGTGCTGCTCGAGGGTGACCGGCCCGAGGTCGTGGTCGATGGTGCGCAGGATCTCGGTCAGCCCCTCGCGGCCCTGGGGACCGGCCGCGTGGTTGACCATGTCGACGGCGACGAGTTCGTCGAGCCAGCCGTCGTCCCCCGCCTGCTGGCGCCGCAGCATCTCCTCGACGACCGCCCGCGCCTCGTCCGTCCATGCCCGCGAGCGTGGCACCGCGGCCGCCGCTCCGGGCTCACACGAGGCGCCGCTCGTCCCCGTCGATCACGAGCGCCTGGGCGTTGGTCAGGCGCACGACGGTGTGCCCCTCGGCCGCGCACAGGTCCCCGGCCCGGCGGCAGCCGGCGCCGAACTCGGGGTCGTCGACGTGCGGTGCCACGACGACCGACGTCAGCCCCAGGCCGTCCCAGATCAGCTCCTCCGCCTCAGCGGGGTCGTCGAGCTCGTCGAAGTGCCGCAGGGTCGGGCCGGCGACCACGGCGGCGGCGCTGGCGCCCGCGTAGACCATGCCGTCCCGGACGCGCTCGGTGATCAGCGCGTCGGTGCCGGTGAGCCGCATCAGCGACCGGAGGTGGAACGGGTTGCCGCCGGTGAGCAGGAGGGCGTCGAACCGGCCGAGCAGCTCCCGCAGCCCCTGGTGGTCGTCCCGCCACCGGCGCAGGTCGACCAGGTCGAAGACGTACCCGTCGCGGCGCAGGCTCTCCCGCCCCTCCTCCAGCGTCTCCCGGTCGTCGTAGACGTCGTAGGCGTTCTCGACGTACCCGACCCGGATCTCCCCCAGGGGCTTGCCGACCAGGCCGGCGAGCGCCTGGTCGTGCGAGGGCGAGGGGCCCATCGACGACAGGAGGAGCTTCCCCCGCGCGACGGCGGTCACGACCGGAGGTCCTGCGGCCGCTGGACGGCGTGGCGCAGCAGGACGACGCCGTTGCCGAACCTCCGGGTCTCCACCAGCTCCAGGTCGGTCGGGGAGTCGGCCGTCCCGAACAGCCGCCGTCCGCGGCCGACGACGACCGGGGCGACGTAGAGCCGGTACTCGTCGACCAGGTCCAGCCGGCGGAAGGTCTCCACCAGGTCGGCCCCGCCCAGCGTCATGTCCCCTCCGGGCTGCTGCTTCAGTGCGCGGATCTCGTCGGGGTCGACCTCCGCCCGCAGCGAGGCGTTGGGGCCGACCTCCTGCAGCGTGCGGGAGAACACGATCTTCGGCACCGCCCGCCAGGTGCCGGCGAACTCGTGCATGACCGGCGGGAGGTCCGGGTCCTGGTCGGCGGTCGGCCAGACCGCCTCCATCAACTCGTAGGTGACCCGGCCCTCGATGAAGGCGCTCATGGTCGCGAGGTGCTCGTTGAAGTGCCGGTGCAGTTCCTCGTCGACGCGGTGCCAGCCCAGGTCGTGGTCGGGCCCCTCGAAGTACCCGTCCAGCGACAGCATCAGCTGCACGACGATCTTCCGCATGCGTCCTCCTGCTGCACGGCCCGCTCTGCGAGCTCGGACCGGCGGAGACGCGCGAACTCATCGGTCCCGCCGGACCTGCCGGCGGACCACGGCCACTGCTACCTTCCGGACGGCCGTGCGAGAGGCCGAGGAGGTGGTACCCGTGGACGCATCGACGTGGGTGCTCCCCTCCGGGGTCACGGTCGGGCGGTAGGTCGCCCGGGAGCGCCGTCCAGGAGCTCTCCCGAGAGGCACGACCGTGCACGTCACCGCAGAACGACACCTCGACGACGGTGTCCTCGAGCGCGACCTCACCCTCGGCGACGTCCCCGGCGTCCTGTGGACGCCCGGGTCCCCGACCGAGCCCGTCCCGCTGGTCCTGCTCGGCCACCCCGGCGGACTGCGGGCGGGGTACCCACGGCTGGTGGCCCGGGCCCGGCACTGCGTGGCCGCGGGCTTCGCCGCGGCCACCCTCGAGCTCCCCGGCTGCGGCGACCGGCCGCGCCTGGCCGACGCCGAGGAGGCCCGGGCCGACCTGCGGCGGGCACTGGCGGCCGGCGGGCCGGTCGACGACGGGATCGTCGACCGGCTCGTCCTGCCGCTGGTCGAGCAGGCGGTGCCGGAGTGGCGGGCGGCCCTCGACGCCCTCCTCCCGCTGCCCGGGATCGGCGGCCCGGTCGGGTACGCGGGAGGGGTGGTCGCCATCGGCGTCCGGCTGGCTGTGGTCGAGCCGCGCCTCGCGGCCGCGCTGCTGTTCGCCGGGAGCCGCGTGCCCCGCACCGTGTTCGAGGAGGCCCGGCACGTCACCGTCCCGGTGCTGGTCCTGCTGCAGTGGGACGACGAGGGCAACGACCGGCAGGAGGCGCTGGACCTGTTCGACGCCCTCGGCTCCGCGGAGAAGACGCTGCACGCCAACACCGGCGGGCACACCGGCGTCCCGCCGTTCGAGGGGGACGACGCGAACCGGTTCCTCGCCCGGCACCTGACCTGAGGTCGGCACGGTCCTCGCCGGGCGCGGTCCGCCGTCCCCCGTAGCTTCTCCGGGCATGACCACTCCCGGCGGTGAGCTGGCGTCCCTCACGTGGGAGGAGGTCAGGGAGCTCTTCCCCGGCACGGCGGACGTCGCCTACCTGGACTCGGCGGCCGTCGGCCTCGTCTCCTGCCGCGTGCGGGAGGCCATGACCGAGGTGCTGACGGCGCACGAGCGGTCCGGCATCGCGGCGGCGCCGGCCTGGCGCGAGCACGCCCGTGCCGTGCGCGCGTCCGTCGCGCGCCTCGTCGGTGGCCGGGCCGAGCAGGTCGCGTTCACCCAGAACACCAGCACGGGGCTCGCGACGGTCACCAACGGGATCGACTGGCGCGGCGGTGACAACGTCGTCCTCCCCGCCGGGGAGTTCCCCAGCAACTCCTACCCGTGGCTGCAGCTGCGGCGCCACGGGGTCGAGGTCCGGCAGGTGGCCACGGCCGACGGCCACGCCCGGGTGGAGGACCTGCTGGGCGCCGTCGACGGGCGGACCCGGGTGCTGGCCGTCAGCGCGGTGCAGTACTCCTCCGGTCACCGCTACGACCTCGGCCGCCTCGGGGCTGCCTGCCGGAGCGGCGACGCCCTGCTCGTGGTCGACGGCACGCAGGCCGTCGGGGCGCTCGCCGTCGACACCGCGGCCCTCGGGGTCGACGTGCTCGCCGTCAGCGCGCACAAGTGGCTGCTCGGGCCCTTCGGCATCGGCTTCGTGCACCTGTCCGGGCGGGCCGCGGACCGGCTGAGCCCCTCGACCGTCGGGTGGCTCAGCGTCGAGGACCCGTTCGCCTTCGACGCCGAGCCGCAGCTGGCCGCGGACGCCCGGCGCTTCGAGTCCGGCACCGAGAACAGCGCCGGCATCGCCGGCCTCGGCGCCACCGTCGACCTCCTGCACCGACTCGGCCGGCAGCGCGTCGAGGACCGCGTCCTCGACCGGGCCGAGCAGCTCGGGACCCTCCTCGAGGAGGCCGGGATGCGCGTGCACGTCGCCGCCGACCGGGAGCGGCGCTCGGGCATCGTCGTCGCGAGCAGCCCCGGCGGCGCGCACCGGGAGCTGCACGAGCGGCTGCTGGCCGACGGCGTGCGCTGCTCGCTGCGCGGGGACGGCCTGCGCTTCGCACCCCACGTCTTCACCAGCGACGCCGACCTGCACCGCGCCGCCGACACGCTCCGACGCCACCGGCGGTCCCCGGTCCGATGAGGGGCTCTCGCTGGTGCCCCCGGCAGGATTCGAACCTGCGACACACGGTTTAGGAAACCGATGCTCTATCCCCTGAGCTACGGGGGCTCGTCGGCAGGAGGCCGACCGGGGCGTGCGCGACGAGGCTACCGGGGCGACCGGACCCCGCCCGCGCAGCGTCCCCGGTGGCTACCGTCGGACCGTGATGCTCGCGGTGGTCGAGATCGTGGCGCTGCTGCTGGTGCTCGGGCTGCTGCTGTCCCGGCTCGGCGTGCTGTCGGCGGCACCGCGGGACGCGCGGCCGGTGCCGGTCCGGGCGGCCTGGGCGCCGGCGCACGAGGAGGTCGACGGCGAGACGCGGGTGCTGCTGCGGCGCTCCTACACCGGCGGCGACGGCCTGCCCGTGGTGCTGGAGGACCGCGTCCTCACCGCGTTCCCGGCCGACGACCCCGCCTGGGAGGCCCGCTTCACCGAGGCCATGGCTAGCGCCCGGTTCCGGTGCGGGTACCTGAACGCCGAGGAGGGGCGCTGACATCGGCCAGCAGGTCGGCGTCCGCCTGGTTCGCCGCCTCCTCGACCAGCCGCACGATCGTCCGCGGCCGGTCCGACTGCGGCGCGTGGCCGGCCCACAGCAGCGGGACGAACCGGGAGCCCGGGACCAGCGGCAGGTAGCGCACCGTCTGCCCCGAGGCGATCCAGTCGGCCGCGCCCTGGACGAGGGTGACCGGGCAGTCCACGCGGTCCAGGCCGCGCGGGACGTCGAGCAGCAGACCCCACAGCAGCGTCCGCCAGTAGTCGCGGGAGTCGGCGAAGCCCTCCCGCGCCCCGAGGGCCTCGTCGGGGGAGGTCGACCACGGCCGGGCCTTCAGCGGCGCCAGCAGCGCCGCCCGGCCGAGCGCCGAGCGCGACAGCGGGCCGACCAGCGGCGCGCCGGTCCGCATGACGACCCGCGCCAGCGCCATCCCGCTGCCCTGGTAGACCCGCTCCGGCGGCACGTTCAGGCCCGACGGCGCGATGGCGACCACCGACCGCGCGCGGCCGCGGCGGGCCAGCTCCAGCGCGACCCGGGCGCCCAGCGAGTTGCCCAGGACGTGCACCCCGGCGACGCCCTCGACGTCGAGGGTCCGCTCGACGGCGTCGGTGATCGCGGCGACGGTCGGGCGCTCCTGGAGGGCGGGTGACCGGCCCACCCCGGGCAGGTCGACGTCGATCACGTCGAAGCGGGCGGCGAGCAGCGGGAGCACGGCGGCGAAGTCGCGACGCGAGCTGCCCATGCCGTGCAGCAGCAGGAGGGGCTCGCCGGACCCGGCGCGGGAGAGGGACAGCACCCTTCCTGGGTACCCGGGACACCGCCGGGCCGGTCGGTGAACCGGGTCACGTCGGCGGCGAGGGGTCCGCGCCGAGGGCAGGATGACCGGCATGGGACAGGTCGTGGCCACCGCCGAACGCGTCGTCGCCGCCCCCGCCGAGCGGGTGCGCGCCGCCCTGGCCGACTACGCCGGCACCCGCCCGCGGGTGCTGCCCGAGCAGTTCAGCGACTACCGCGTCGAGGCCGGCGGGCAGGGCTCGGGCACCCGGGTGCACTGGCGGTTCGCCGCGACGTCGAAGCGGGTGCGTGAGCAGGAGGTCGAGGTCAGCGAGCCCGACGGCACCCTCGTCGAGCGCGACACCCGCTCGTCGATGGTGACCACCTGGACGGTCGCCCCGGCCGACGGCGGCCGCAGCACCGTGCGGGTGCGCACCACCTGGGACGGTGCGGGCGGCGTCGGCGGCTTCTTCGAGCGCACCTTCGCCCCGCGCGGCCTGCGCCGGGTCTACGACGACCTGCTCGGCCGGCTGGAGCGCGAGCTCACCTGACGGCGGCGGCACAGCGCGCCGTCGCGGTGGACGATGGTCCGGTGACCGCCGCCCTCCCCGCCGTCGAGCCGGCGGCCCTCGACGAGCTGGCCGGCCTGGTCGCCGACGGCGACGTCCTCGTCCTCTCCGGCGCCGGCCTGTCCACCGACTCCGGCATCCCCGACTACCGGGGCGCCAGCGGCTCACTGCGCCGGCACACGCCGATGACCTGGCAGACCTTCCGCCGCGACCCGCGCGGCCGGCACCGGTACTGGGCGCGCAGCTTCGTCGGCTGGCCGCAGATGGCCGCCGCCCGCCCCAACGCCGGGCACTCCGCGGTCGCCCGGCTGCAGCGCGCGGGCCTGCTCGGCGGCGTCGTCACCCAGAACGTCGACGGGCTGCACCAGGCGGCCGGCGCCCGCGACGTCGTCGAGCTGCACGGCGGCCTCGACCGCACCGTCTGCCTGGCCTGCGGCGACGTCGCCCCGCGCGCGGAGCTGCACCGCCGGCTGCGGGCCGCCAACCCGGCCTTCGGCCCGCGCGTCGACGAGGTGAACCCCGACGGCGACGCCGAGCTGCCCGACGACGTGCTCGACGGCTTCGTCATGGTCGACTGCCGCGCCTGCGGGGCCGGCCCGCTCAAGCCCGACGTCGTCTTCTTCGGCGAGACGGTGCCGCGCGACCGCGTGGAGGGCTGCTTCCGCCTGCTCGAGGAGTCCGCGAGCCTGCTCGTCCTCGGCTCCTCGCTGACGGTCATGAGCGGCTACCGGTTCGTGCTGCGCGCCGCCGAGCTCGGCATCCCGGTCGGCGTGGTCAACCTCGGGCCGACCCGCGGCGACGCGAAGGTCGACGTCAAGGTCGACGCCCCGCTCGGCGAGGTGCTGCCCGAGCTCGCCCGCCGCTGCGGGGCATGAGCCGCGAGGTCTCCCGCACCGACGACGGCCGCTGGGTCGTCGTCGACGGGCGGCGGTGGCGGACGGCCGACCCAGCGCTGCCCGACGACGTCCGCGCCCGGCTGCTGTCGTACCTGGGCGCCGCACGCGCGGCGGTGCGCACGGCGCCCGACGAGGCGGCCCGGCGCGCCGCCCGCGACCGGGTGCAGCTGGCCAAGACCGGCCTGGGGGAGCGGGGACCGGCCTGGTGGGACCAGGACGACGACGCCCGCCGCGCCCGCTGGGAGGCCGCGCTGCAGGCGCTCGGCGGTTGACCCCGCGCCGGCCCGGGCAGGAAGGCCCGCGATGCAGACCTTCCTGCCGGTGCCCGACTTCGTCGAGAGCGCCCGCCTGCTGGACTCGCCGCGGCTGGGCAAGCAGCGCGTGGAGACACTGCAGGTGCTGCGCGCCCTCGAGCTGCCCGACTACGGCTGGACCTCGCACCCGGTCGTGCACATGTGGCGAGGGCGCACCGCCGCGCTGGTCGTCTACGGGCTGGCGATGGTGCAGGTGTGGCGCGAGCGGGGGTTCGCCGACAGCACGCAGACGCTGATCGCCGAGTTCGCCCCCGACGTCGCCGGCGCCCCGCAGGAGGAGCTCGCCCGCGGCGGGCTGCTGCCCTCGTGGGTGGGCGACGAGACGCTGCACCGGTCGCACCGGTCGAACCTGCTGGCCAAGGACCCGGACTTCTACCGGCCGCTGTTCCAGCCGCTGTTCGGGTCCGAGCCCGACGACCTGCCCTACCTGTGGCCCGGTGCCGACGACGTCCCGCCCGCGCCCGCGCCCGAGGGCACGCGGGTGTGGGTCGTGCGGCCGCGGGCGCACAACGAGCTCGGCGCGTGCCTGGCCGCCGGCGTCGTCGGGCTGGGCACCCAGTCGGGGGTCGACGTCGACGCGACCGGGCTGTCGCAGGCCGAGCTGCGCGCGCTGGCCAAGGAGCTCTCGGGACGGCGGCCGAGCAAGGACCTGCGGCAGCTGTCGACCTTCCTCGACGAGATCCGCCCCGGCGACCCGGTGGCGCTGCCGATCGAGCACGGCGCCGGGCTGCTGGTGGGGGAGGTGCTCGGCGACTACCTGTTCGACGGCCGCGAGCTGCTGCCGCACCGCCGCCCGGCCCGCTGGGACCGCGTCGTCCCCCGTGCCGCCGCGCGCCCGCCCGCGACGCTGCAGGACCCGCGCGCGCTGTTCTCCGTCGTCGTCGACCCCGACGTGCTGCCGCCGTCGCTGGCCGGCACCACCTACCGGGAGCCCGCGCTGCCGCTGGTGTGACCCGCGGGGCGCCCGGTCACGCCCCCGGCAGCGGCACGTTCTGCAGGCGCACCTGCCCGCGGGCGACGAGCTTGCCGTCCTCGGCGCGGGTGATGAGCACCTGCCACAGCTGCAGGGTGCGGCCCTGCTGCACCGGCTCGGCGACGACGTCGACCCGGCCGGCGGTGACCGGCCGGAGGAAGTCGGTGCTGTTGTTCACGCCGACGGCGAACTGGCCCCGGTCGGCCACGGCGAGACTCGCGCCGATCGACGCCGCGGACTCGACCACCGCGCAGTGGACCCCGCCGTGCACCACGCCCCACGGCGTGTGGTGGTCGGGCCCGAGGTCGACGGTGCCGGCGACCCGGGTGCCGCTGGCCTCGGTGACGTCGAACCCGGTGGCGGCGACGAAGGCGCTGGCGGAGGCCCGGTCGACGGCGGGCAGGCCCTCGCTCACGCGTCCCACACCAGGCAGAAGGGGTGGCCGACCGGGTCGGCGTAGACGCGGAAGTCCCCGCCGCCGCCCGGCAGCCTCCGGGCACCGAGCGCGAGCACCCGCGGCTCGGCCTCGTCGACGTCGGCGACCTGCACGTCGAGGTGGAACTGCTGCGGGCGCGCCGGGTCGGGCCATGCGGGCGGGACCAGGCCGGGCGCCTGCTGGAACGCCAGCCGGTACCCCTTGCCGGTCACCACGACCCAGTCGTCGCCCGGGCCGCCCTTGCTCACCTCCATCCCGAGCAGGTCGGCGTAGAAGGTGGCGAGCGCGTGCGCGTCGGGCGCATCCAGGACGACGGAGTGCAACTGGCCGATCATGCGGTCCATCCTGGCCGCCGCCGGGCGGCGGCACCCACCGGGATCCGGCCGTCCGCCGCGACGTTCCGGCCGGGAGGCAGGATCGGGGCGTGACGACCCCGCTCCCTCCCGTGCTCGGCTCGCTGACCTGGGTGCCCGCCGCCGAGCGGCCCGACCTGCTCGGCGGGCCGGTGGCGGCCGCCCTGCCGTCGCTGCCCGGGCCGGTCTGGGTCGCGCCGGTCGACGACGACCTGGCCGACACCGCCGCGTTCACCGAGGCCTACGGCGTCCCGCTGGCCGCCTCGGCCAACTGCGTCGTCGTCGCCACGCGCCGGGCCGGGCAGACGGCGCTCGCCGCCTGCGTCGTGCTGGCCACCACCCGCGCCGACGTCAACGGCCTGGTGCGCCGGCACCTGGGTGCCCGCAAGGCGTCCTTCGCGCCGCAGGACGTGGCGGTGGCGGAGTCCGGCATGGCCTACGGCGGCATCACCCCGGTCGGGCTGCCGCCGTCGTGGCCGGTGCTGGTCGACGCCGCCGTTGCCGCCGCCGACCTCGTCGTCGTCGGCTCGGGCACCCGCGGCGCCAAGCTGGCGCTGCCCGGTGCCGCGCTCGCGGCGCTGCCGGCGGCCGAGGTCCTCCAGGACCTCGGCCTGCCCGTCGAGGAGCCGCCGCGGCCGGCCCCGCCGGCACCGGTCGACCGGGCGCCCGACGACGGCGACGTCGGCTGGGGGGAGCGGCCCGACGAGCGGGACCCCGACCGCCGCTGGCTGGAGGACCGGCCGCCGCACTGGGGCGTCGACTAGGTGTACCCGGCCAGGACGTTGGTGACGGCGGACTGGGCTTGAACGAAGGAGAACCTCCGAGTGGGGTGTGGCTTGTCGAAGGCCCAACACCTGCTCGGAGGTGCTCGTGTCCCACCGTAATGCCCGCACCACCGTGCACGGCCGGAAACTGATCGTCGAGCGGTGGGAGAACGGGTGGAAGAAGGCCCACATTGCCGCGGCGATGGGGATCTCCCGCAAGTGCGTGCGGACCTGGATCGGCCGCTTCCAGGCCGAGGGCGAAGCCGGGCTGGTCGACCGGTCCTCCCGCCCGCGCAGCAGCCCCCGGCGCATCCCAGCCGCCGTGGAAGACCGCATCGTCGAGCTGCGCCGCCAGCAGCGCCGCGGGCCGGCGCTCATCGGCGCCGAGCTGGGCGTGCCGGCCCGCACCGTCTTCCGGGTCCTGACCCGCCGCGGGCAGCCCCGGCTGGCCGCTCTGGATCCGATGACCGGAGAGGTCATCCGGGCCTCGAAGGTCACCGCGATCCGCTATGAGCGCTCGGCGCCCGGCGAGCTGGTGCACATGGACGTCAAGAAGCTGGCCCGCATCCCCGACGGTGGCGGCTGGCGCGCCCACGGCCGGGCCGCCGGCAGCACCAGCCGAGACCGGGCCAGCCGGGTCGGCTTCGACTACGTGCACTCACTCGTCGATGACCACTCCCGGCTGGCCTACTCCGAGATCCTCACCGACGAGAAGGGCGCCACCTGCGCGGGCTTTCTGGCCCGCGCCGCGGCCTACTTCGCCGCCCACGGCATCGACCGGATCGAGCGGGTGATGACCGACAGCGCCTGGGCCTACAAGTGGTCCCTGCGCGAGGTGATCGGCGCACTCGGCGCCCGGCAGAAGTTCACCCGCCCGCACTGCCCGTGGCAGAACGGCAAGGTCGAACGGCTCAACCGCACCCTGGCTACCGAGTGGGCCTACCGGCAGGCCTTCACCAGCAATGACCAGCGCGCCGCCGCCCTCGCGCCCTGGCTCGAGCACTACAACACTCGACGCCGCCACTCCGCACTCGGCGGTCTCCCGCCGATCAGCCGCCTGGCACCAACCTGATGGCCAGGTACAACTAGGGCGTGTTCTGCGGATCTTGGTCATCCCACCGGGGGTCGCCCGTGGTTCTGCCTCGTCGTGTCGGGGAGGGCGGCCCCGCCACCCCACGGTCAGGAGTGGTGGGGCCTGACCGCGGCACGCCCCCCGGGTGACTGCCGCGGCTGTTCAGGGGCCTGCGCAGGGAAGGCTAGTTGTCCGGCTGCCCTGTGGCGTGTCGCGCCGGTCGCCGTGGACCGGTGCGAACGAGGGGGAGTTCGCCGGTGAGGACCAGGTGCTCGGCGATGTCGCGGACCTTGACGTTCTGGCTCGTCGAGACAGTGCTCAGGGCTTCGAATGCCTGGTCTGGGGTCACCTTGTGGCGCTCGATGAGGATGCCCTTGGCCTGCTCGATGACCGCTCGGGATTCCAGTGCCCGTCGGAGGTGGTCGGCTGTCTCCCGGGCGCTGCGGTACGCCTGGACCGTTCCGGCGGCAACCGCGGCGTAGGGGGCGAACCCGGTGGCCACGGTCCGACTGGCCTCGTCGAAGGCGGCCGGCGTTCGGGCGTAGATGTTCAGCGATCCGGTGACCTGCTCCTCTCCGGCGAGGATCAGCGGAACGGCCAGCAGGCTGTGGACGCCCCGTTCGGTGATGTACCGCGCATGGTCCGGCCACCGATCGTCGACGCGCGTATCGCCGATCTCGACCGAGACGCCGTGGCGGGCGGTGTGCAGGCACGGCCCGTCCCCGCGGCCGTACTGGGCCTCGTCGAGGCCGAGGGCCAGCGGCCCGGTGTCGACGACGGTGCGCGGCTCGTCCTCGATCAGGAGCGTGACCGATGCCTCGGGGTTCCCGGGCATGACCCTCTTGGTGAGGTCGGCCATCGACTGCAGCAGGCTCTCCATGGACAGTTCCTGCACGGAGACCCGGCCCAGGTGCTCCAGCGCCTCGGCGGCTTCGATGGATCGTTGCTCGCTGCGGGCCACCGCGGGCCTCCGGTCTGATCGACACCGGGGGCGTCCTCGGCGGCGAGCCCCGAGGTGGGCTCCGCAAGTGCGCTACGCCGCCTGGGTGACGCAACATCGACGCCGGGCACTGAACTCGGCGCGTGAACGAGCCTGCGCGCTTTCCGAGTTCGCCGGTGTCAGTGCTTGTCACCGCGCGAAGACGGCGTTGAGCAACGTCTGTTCAGGGCCACGGCCACCTGGATCCGGCAGCAAGGTGTGCCGGATGTGCGTAGGTGCGTGCGTGGCGGGGCCCGTACGGATCCCCTGTACGGGTGAGACTCGGCGCCAGCGATGACTCCTGGCACCGACGGCCGTCCTTCCACCTGACGGCGAGGACCCGGCGTCGGCAGGCCGGCAAGGGCAACGAGAGGAATCCAGGTGACCGAGATCCAGCAGGACGTGGACGCGTGCGTCCATACCGAGCGCACCCGACTGCTCCACGTGCTCGAGGGGCTCGACGAGGAGCAGTGGGACACCCCCAGCCTGTGCGCAGGCTGGTCGGTGCGAGACCTCGTCGTGCACGTGCTCATGCCGTACGAGCTCTCGACGCCCCGATTCCTGCTGACGATGCTGCGCGCACGGTTTGACTTCGACCGCGCCGCCGACCGCTGGGCGACCACGGACACACGGACGCCGGCCGAGGTGGTCGCCGGCCTGCGGAAGACCGAGCGCCGCACCTTCAACGTGCCCGGCGCACCGGTCGAGGCGCCGCTGAGTCACCTGGTCATCCACGCCCAGGACGTCTACCGGCCGCTCGGGGTGCCATCCCCGACCGACCCGGAGAACGCCCGCGTCGCCCTCGAGCAGCTGACCGGCCCGCGCGCTCGTCGCTCGCTGCCGCCGGGCATCCTCGACGGGCTGGCGTTCTCGGCCACCGACACCGACTGGCACCACGGCGAGGGCGCCCAGGTCTCCGGACCGGCCACCGCGCTCCTCACCACCCTCTCCGGCCGAACCGCCGCCCTGCCCGAGCTCGCCGGTGCGGGCGTGGCAGATGTGCGAGCGCGCCTGTAGCCGCCGAGCGCGAGAGCGTCAACGCGCACCACGCCGCTCACATCGGGTAGCTGCACTCACGCACAGAGGGGCACACCCTGCTGCCGAACTCATGGCCACCTGACTTCCGGAGCCAGGGCGTCGGCAGAGACCCCTTCCTCTGCCGACCGGCGCGGGCGGTCCGAGCGCGCTCCCGCGCTGTATCCGCAAGACGCCGCTCGTTCGCTGCTCGCCGAGCCACACCAGCGGACCTCACCGTATCGGGCTCGCCCAGCGCTGACTGCGCGAGCACTCAGCAGTGGCGTCGTGGAGGGCAGCCGCGCGCGCGTGCGTCCTGATGCCCTCCCCTTCGCGCGAGACGGCACGGTCGATCGCGCACTGCCGCCGCTCGCCCCGCTCGTGCACCCAGCCAGTGCGCTCGGTGCGAGACACGGGTGGTGGGCTCACCGATGCCGCTTCAGGCGATCCTCCCGCGTCCAATCCGTCCCGAGATCCGCAGGACAGGTCCTAGTCGAAGGACCCCGTCCTCCCCACCCCTCGCTCGCTCGGGGCGGCGCCCTGCTGGGCGCGCAGCAGGTCGCGGATCTCGGCGAGCAGCTCCACCTCGGTGGGCGCCACCGGTCCGGCCTCCTCGCCGCGCCGCCGCCGCTCGGCGACCTTCTGCAGCGGCAGCACCACGACGAAGTAGACGACCGCCGCGGTGAGCAGGAACGTGACCACCTGGCTGATGAACCTGCCGTAGTCGAAGACCTGGCCGTTCACCTCGACCGTGCCCGCCACCTCGCCGCCGCCGGCGACCAGGCCGATCAGCGGGGTGAGGAACGAGTCGGTGAAGGCCGTCACCACCGCGGTGAAGGCGGCACCGATGACCACGGCGACGGCGAGCTCGACGACGTTGCCCCGCAGCAGGAAGTCCTTGAATCCCCTCAGCACGGGCCTCATCCACTCACGAGCAACCCCGGCCGGTCCAGCGCTCAGTCACGGCCGGCAGGCGGAGTGAGACTCAGCGTGAGGGTGGCCGTGGCGGCCGCCGCGGCCAGGGCCGACGCGGTGGCCTCGTCGACGGCCAGCACCAGCAGGCCGCCGTCGTCGGGTCCCGGGACCGCCAGGACGAGCGCGGCCCGCGCCACCACCCCGGCCTGCGCCGCGTCGGGGGCGGTGGCCAGCACGTCGACCCGGTCCCCGGGGGTGGCGAGCCCGGCCACGGCCAGGTCGGCCGGCCGCACCGGCACGGCCACCTGGCCGGCCGGCAGCAGCGCGGTCAGGCCCGGGCCGACCAGCCGGACGTCGGTGACGGGCTCACCGGCCCGCAGCGGTGCGGCGAGCACCCGCCCGGTGAGCGCACCGGGGTCGGCCGCCGTCCCGGCCGGGGCCGTGGGCAACTCGGTGACCGTGAGGGACGCGCCGGTCAGCACCGTGCCCGCCGGGAGGTCGGCGGCCGCGGTGACCACCGGGGTGCCCGGCGGTGGCTCCGCCGGGGGCACCGCCGGTGGGCGCAGGGCGAGCACGAGGGCACCGGTGACCAGCAGCGCGGCCAGACAGCGGCGCAGCAGGACGGCGGGGGAGCGGGGACGGCGCAGGCGCGGCACCGGCCCAGGCTGACCGCCCCGGACCGGCCGCGGGACGCGCGGGGAGTCCCTGTGGACGCGCTGCTCGGGTGTGGACGGCCGGCGTCAGCCGGCGGCGGCCTTGCTCCCGCTCCCGGAGGAGCCGCTCGAGGACGTCGAGGTGCTCGACGAGGAGGACGACTCCTTCGACGACGACGTCGAGGACGACGAGCCCGAGGACGAGTCGGAGGAGGCGGACGCCTTGGCGGTCTCGCCGGAGGTGGAGCCCGAGCGGCTGTCGGTGCGGTAGAAGCCCGAGCCCTTGAAGACCACGCCGATCGAGCCGTAGACCTTGCGCACGGGGACACCGCAGGTCGGGCACTCGGCCACCGGGGCGTCGGAGAAGGACTGCACCACCTCGAACTCGTGCTTGCCCTCGGGGTTGGTGCAGGCGTACTGGTACGTGGGCACGGGGCGGCACTCCTGGTCGAGCGGGGGTCGGACGGGGCCCGGTGCCGGCAGAAGTTGGCACTCGGGGCCTTCGACTGCCAATGATGCGCCACGCTGCGGCCCGGCGTCCACGTCTCCCGCCGGACGTCGTGTCGGGCGAGGTGAGCGCCACTGTCGTCCCCCGCTGGCAGGGTGCCGGGCGTCGCCGGTGCGGCGGCCCTACGGCGAGGAGGCGGGTCAGCATGCGGGACGTGGAGGTGCGCCGGCACGTGGCGGCACCGGTGGAGCGGGTGTGGGCGGTGGCCACCGACCTCGCGGGAGCGCCGCGGGTGGTCCGGGGCATCGACGCGGTGGAGGTGCTGACGCCGGGGGAGTTCGGCGTCGGGACGCGGTGGCGGGAGACCCGCACGATGCTGGGGCGCCCGGCCACCGAGGAGATGACCGTCACCGCGGTGGAGCCGCAGCGGTCCTACACGACCGAGGCGGTGCGGCCGGGGGTCCGGTACCTGTCGACGGTGGCGGTGACGCCGGCCGGCGACGGCGCCAGCGACCTGGCGATGACGTTCGGGGCCCGGCCGACGTCCACGCTGGCGCGGGTCCTCGGTGCGGTCACCGCACCGCTCGGCCGCCGCGCGGTGGCCCGGGCGCTGGAGGGGGACCTGGCCGACATCGCCGCCGCGGCCGAGCGGTCCTGACGGGCCGGTGCCCTGCCGCCCGCGTGCGGCGGACGGCCCTCGGTGACGGCACGCGGTCCGGCTCCCCGCCCGTGCGGCCGGAGCCCCGGCCCGACGGCGGGGCGAGGAGCATCGCCGCACCGGTCCGGGCGACCGTGGCCGTTGATCCGGGGGAGGCTCCGTGCACGTGTCGGTCTTCGAGTACCGCGTCCGCGGGATGGACCCGTCCGAGTGGGGCCGGGTCTGCGCGGAGGAACTGGCTCCTGTCTTCGCCGAGGTCCCCGGCCTGCGCAGCAAGATCTGGCTGCGCTCGGCCGACGGCGGCGCCGGCGGGGTCTACCTGTGGGAGGACGAGGCGGCCTACCGGGCGTTAGTGGCCAGCGACCTCGGTGCGGGGCTGGCGCGGCACCCGCACATCGAGGGGCTCACCGTGCGCGACTGGGCGGTCGACGAGGCCGCCACCGCGGTCACCGGGGGCGACCTGCAGCCCGCCTGAACGCAGGCGCCCTGCGGGCAGCGGCGCCCCGCCCTACCGTGCCCGCATGGCCGACCTCGCCCGCACCGCCCGCGTCGACGTCCTGGTCGAGGGCTACGCCCGGCTGCCGCACGTGGCCGGCACGGTCACCCTCGTCCGCGACGCCGGGCGGACGATCGTCGTCGACCCGGGGATGGTGGCCGACCGGGAGGAGATCCTCGGTCCCCTCCGCGAGCTCGGCGTCGCGCCCGGGGACGTGACCGACGTCGTCCTGAGCCACCACCACCTCGACCACACGCTCAACGTGGCGCTGTTCCCCGTGGTCCCGGTGCACGACTTCCAGTCGGTGATCGAGGGCGACGTCTTCACCCGGCGTCCGGCCGACGGGGTGCAGCTCACGCCCGCCGTCCGGCTGCTGGCCACGCCGGGGCACACGCCGCAGGACGTCACCACGCTGGTCGGCACGCCCGACGACGTCGTCGCGCTGACCCACCTGTGGTGGACCGGCGAGGGCCCGGCCGACGACCCCTACGCGCCCGACCGCGACCAGCTGCGCGCGCAGCGCGAGCGGGTGCTGGACCTGGCCACGCTCGTCGTCTGCGCGCACGGCGCGCCGTTCCGCCCGCAGGCGTCGACGCCGCGCTGACTCACCCCGGTAGCCGCGTGGCCCGGCGCAGCGCCGCCAGGCCCGCCGCCGTCCCCGGCCAGTGCCGGTCGACCGCGCCGGGCCCGGCCCGGCGGACCACCGAGCGCAGCACCACGGCGACGGCGACGGCGTCGTCGGCGAAGCCGATCACCGGGATGACGTCGGGCACGAGGTCGACCGGCAGCGCCAGGTAGCCCAGCAGCAGCCACAGCCGCACGCGGACCCCGCGGGGCAGGCTCCGGTCGGCGGCCAGCCGGCGGACCAGGCGGACGACGTCGGGCAGCAGCCGCAGCAGCTCCCGGGCCCGCAGCTCGTCGGGCCGGGCTCGCCACAGCGCCGCCACGAGCGCTCCCCAGCACAGCAGCAGACCGCCCGCGACGCCGGTCAGCGTCCACGCCCAGCCGGGCACCGCGCTCACCTCCCGGCACCGCGTCCCCGACCACCATCGTCGGCGGGGGATCAGGCGACGGCCAGCCGCCCGCCGACCTCCTGCCCGGCCTCCCCCTGCCCGGCGTCCTCGGCGTCCCGGGTGGACAGCACCGCGGCGGCCACCGAGCCCGCGGCGGCCTGCAGCTGCTCGGCGGTGTGCGTGGCCATGACCGACAGCCGCAGCACCCCCTTGCCCCGCGGGACGGCGGGGTAGCCGACCGCGTTGCAGTAGACGCCGGCCTCGTAGGCCGCCCGCCACGCCGCCACGGTCGCCTCGGGGCTGCCGGTCGGCACGGCGATCACCGCGCCGCTGCCGGGCAGCGGGGGCGTGCCGGCGGCGCTGAGCTCCACGCGCAACCGCCGGCCGTTCTCCTGCAGCCGCGTCCGGCGCTCGGGCTCGGCGCGCAGGATGCGCAGGGCGGCCAGGGCCGCACCGACGCCGGCCGGCTCGTTGGCGGCGCTGAACACGTAGGGGACGGCGCTCGCGCGGATGCCGTCGGCCACCCGGTGGCTGGTCAGGACCGCGCCGCCGACGCTGGCCAGCGACTTGCTGAACGCGATGGTGACCGCGTCGACCCGGTCCAGCGCGCCGGTGTGCTCGGCCGCGCCGCGCCCGCGCGCGCCGAGCACCCCCAGGCCGTGCGCCTCGTCGACGACCAGCCGGGCGCCGTACGCGTCGCACAGGTCGGCGATCGCGGCCAGCGGCGCGGTCTCGCCGGTCATCGAGTAGACGCCGTCGACGACCACCACGGCACCGGCCCGCGGATCGAGCCGCTCCAGCCGCCGCGCGAGGGACTCGACGCTGTTGTGCCGGAAGCGGATCGTCGTGCCGCGGCTGGCGGCCGCGCCGGCGTGCACGCTGGCGTGCGCGTGGGCGTCGACCAGCAGCGCGTCGCCGGGGCCGCAGGCGGTCGACAGCAGCGCCGTGTTCGCGTTGACGCCCGAGGAGGTCAGCACCGCGGCCTCGACGCCGTAGTGGTCGGCGAGCTCCTCCTCCAGCTGCAGGTGCAGCCGGGTGGTGCCGTTGAGGACCCGGCTGCCCGACGTGCTGGTGCCGTAGCGGCGGACCGCGTCGACCGCGGCCTCGACCACCCGCGGGTCCCCGGCCAGGCCGAGGTAGTTGTTGCTGCCCAGGTTCACCCGCGGCACGCCGTCGTCGTAGACGGTGACCGGCTCGGGCGCGCCCGCGGTCGGGACGCCGTGCGTGGCGGTGCCGGTGCGGGCGTGCTCGCGGAACATCGCGGCGAGCGGGTCGTGCAGCAGCGGGGCGAAGGCGTCGCGCCGGCCGCTCCCGTGGTCCCGGCCGGAGAGCGGGCCGGGGGTCGGGGCGTCGTGCACGGGGGCTCCGTTCGGTCGGGTGCCGGCAGGTCCGGCGGCGAGTCACCCTCACCGCCGTCGTCACTGTGCGTCAACGGTGGGTGTGCTCACAGTTCGACCGGGTGTCCCTCGTGCCCCCGTCAGGTGACCCCAGGTCGTCGATGACTCACCCTGCGTACCACCTCTCGGGTCGGTGACCTGCGCGGACGGGTGAGACGCGCCGGACAGGACCGGCGACCGCGCGGACGGCGCCCCGTCGCGTCCTCCCTCACCGTGCGGCGTCCTCCCGCACGTCCCACCGTGAGGGAGGACGTCCCACGATCAGGTCACCTGATCGTGCGCCGCCCCCGCAGGAGCCCGTCAGCGGCCGAGGTGGCGGTACCGGTGCAGCCGGCTGCGGTGCCGCTCGGCGTCCTCGCGGCCGAGCAGGCCGGCCAGCTCGTCGCCGAGCACCCGCCCGAGCCTGCGGCAGAACTCCACCGGCTCGTCGGCGGCGTCGGGCCGCTCGGGCACCACCCGGTCGACGATCCCCGCCCGCCACAGGTCGGTCGCCCGCACGCCCTGCCCGGCGGCCATCTCCGGCGCCCGGTCGACGGTGTGGTGCACGATCGCCGAGGCGCCCTCCGGCGGCAGCGGGCCCAGCCAGCCGTTGGCCGCCGCGAGCACCCGGTCGGCGGGCACCAGCGCCAGTGCGCCGCCGCCGGTGCCCTGGCCGAGCAGCACGGCCAGCGTCGGCGCCCGCAGCGTCACGAGGTCCTCGAGGCAGCGGGCGATCTCCGCGGCCAGCCCGCCCTCCTCGGCCTCCCGGGACAGCGCCGCGCCGGGGGTGTCGATGAGCGTGACCAGCGGCAGGTGCAGCTCGGCGGCCAGCCGCATGCCGCGCCGCGCCTCCCGCAGCGCGGCCGGGCCCAGCGGTGCCGACAGCGACTGCCCGCGCCGGTCCTGGCCGAGCACCACGCACGGCGCGCCGCCGAAGCGGGCCAGCGCCAGCAGCAGCCCGGGGTCCTTCTCGCCGGCGCCGGTGCCCGAGAGCCCGACGATGTCGGTGGCCGCCGTGCGCAGCAGCCGCCGTACCCCGGGCCGGTCGCGGCGCCGGGAGGCGGTGACGACGTCCCAGGCGGTGCGCCCGTCTGCACCGTCCACCCCGACCAGCCCCGCGTCGGTGCCGTCCTCGGGCGCGGGCCGCTCGGCGTCGCGGACGTCGAGGTGCCAGGTCCGCCGCGCCGAGAGCACCGACAGCGCGCGGTCGGCGAGGTCGGCGACGTCCTCGTGGGCGACGACGGCGTCGATGAGCCCGCGCCGGGCCAGGTGCTCGGCGGTCTGCACGCCCTCGGGGAACGGCTCGCCGTGCAGCGCCGCGTACACCCGCGGCCCGAGGAAGCCGATCGCGGCCCCCGGCTCGGCGATGGTCACGTGCCCGAGCGACCCCCACGAGGCGAGCACGCCGCCGAACGTCGGGTCGCGCAGGTACACCAGGTAGGGCAGGCCCGCGGCCTTGTGCCGGGCGATCGCGGCGGTGATGCCGATCATCTGCAGGAAGGCGACCGTGCCCTCCTGCATCCGCGTGCCGCCCGACACCGGCGCGGCCAGCAGCGGCAGTCCCTCGTCGGTGGCCCGCTCGACGGCGGCGACCAGCCGCTCGGCGGTGGCGACGCCGATGGAGCCGGCGAGGAAGCCGAACTCCCCGGCGACGACGGCCACCCGCCGCCCGCGCAGCCGGCCCTCCCCGGTGACGACGGCCTCGTCCTGCCGGGACCGCTCGGCGGCCGCGCGCAGCTCCGCGGCGTAGCCGGGGTCGACGTCGCGGGGGCCGATCGGCGTGTCCCAGCTCGTCCAGGACCCCGGGTCGAGGACGAGGTCGCGCAGCGCTCGGGCGTCGAGGCGCCCGCTCACGCCTCCGGCCCGGACAGCCAGGCGCGGACCGCCGCGTCCGAGCCGCCCAGCACCGGGGGCGCGGCGTGCTCGCGGCGGGTGGTCTCGGTCTCGCCGTCGGGGCCGGCGGCGAAGAACCGCAGCGGCGGGCCGGGCAGCTGCAGCCGGCCCAGGGTGGCGTGCTCGACGTCGACGAGCAGGCCCTGCGACAGGGTCTGGTCCCAGCCGTAGACCTCGTCGAGGGTGCGCACCTTGCCGGCCGGGACGCCGGCCTCGGCCAGCCGGGCGAGCAGCTCCTCCGGGCCGGTGTCGGCGAAGGTGCGCTCGAGCAGCTCGATCACCTGCTGCCGGTTGCCCACCCGCTCGTGGTTGGTCGCCATCCCCGGCGCCTCGGGGTCGAGGCCGAACTCGGCGCACAGCCGCCGCCACAGCCCCTCCGACCCGCAGGAGAGCTGCACGCTGCCGCCCTTGCAGTGGAACAGGCCGTACGGCGCGATCGAGGGGTGGTGGTTGCCCTGCGCGCGGCCCACCTGGCCCCCGACGGTCCACGCGGTCCCCTGGAAGGCGTGCACCCCGACGATCGCGGCCAGCAGCGAGGTGCGCACCACCTGGCCGCGGCCGGTCCGCTCCCGCTCCAGCAGCGCCGCCAGCACGCCGTAGGCGCCGTACATGCCGGCCAGCAGGTCACCGATCGGCACGCCGACCCGCTGCGGGTCGTCCGGACCCGACCCGGTCAGCGACATCAGCCCGCCCTCGCCCTGCGCGATCTGGTCGTACCCGGCGCGGCTGCCCTCGGGGCCGTCGTGGCCGAACCCGCTGATCGAGAGGGTGACCAGCCGCGGGTTGAGGCCGGCGAGCACGTCGGTGCCGAAGCCGAGGCGGGCCAGCGTGCCGGGGCGGAAGTTCTCCAGCAGCACGTCGGCGCGGCGCACCAGCTCGCGCAGCAGCTCCTTGTCGCCGTCGTCCTTCAGGTCGAGGGTGACCGACTCCTTGTTCCGGTTGGTCGACAGGAAGTACGTCGACTCCCGGTCGGCCCCCTCCGGCTGGACGAACGGCGGGCCCCAGCCCCGGGTGTCGTCCCCGCTGCCGGGGCTCTCGACCTTGATCACCCGCGCGCCGAGGTCGCCGAGCATCATGCCCGCGTGCGGCCCGGCCAGCGCGCGGGTCAGGTCGACGACGAGGATCCCGTCGAGTGGTCCGGTCATGTGTCCCTCTCCTGTCTCACAGCCAGCTCGGGACGACGACGAAGACCAGCCAGGCCAGCAGCGGCCCGACGGCGACGACGATCCCGGAGTAGGCCAGGATCTGCTTGTAGAAGCGGTCCCGGTCGACGTCCTGCGCGTTGGCCAGGACCAGCGCGCCGTTGGTGGAGAACGGGCTGACGTCCACGATGGTCGAGGCCACGGACAGGGCGACCACCACACCCACCGCGCCGATGTCCCCGGCCTGCAGGAACGGCACCGCGAGCAGGATGGCCACGCCGATGATGGCGGTCGACGACGCGAAGGCCGACACCACCCCGCCGATGTAGCAGAGCAGCAGCGCGATGAGCAGGGGCATGCCGAGCCCGATCACGGCCTCGCCGACGTAGTCGATGGTGCCGGCCTCCTGCAGGACGAAGACGAACGTCAGGACGCCGGCGATGAGCAGGACGGTGGACCAGCTGATCTGGGTGACCGCGCCCTTGTGCTCCTGCGCGGAGAACAGCGCCAGCACGACGGCGACGGTGATCGAGACGAACCCGATGTCGAGGTCGAAGGCGAGGGCCAGGACCGCGACGACGGCCAGCCCGACCAGGGTGAGCACCTGCTCGACGCCGACGGGCTGGGCGACCTCGGGGTGCACGTGCTCGTCGTCGTCCCCTCCGACGCCGGGGCCGGGGGCGGCGCCGTGCCCCCGGACGACGGTGCCGTGGGCGTGCTCGACGTGGGCCAGCGGCTCGGCGGCCACCTTCCGGCCGAGCAGCTGCCGGCCGCCCAGGACGAGGAACAGCACCAGCGCGATGGCCAGGTTGAAGAACAGCGCGCCGAGGAAGAGCGCGAGCGGGCTGCTCGGCAGGCCCTCGTCCTCGACGATCGTGTTGACCGTGACGCCGTAGACGCTGATCGGTGAGAAGCCGCCGCCCTGGGCGCCGTGGATGACCATCATGCCCATCAGCAGCGGGCTGATCCCGTGCCGCGCGGCGAAGGTCAGCGCGATCGGCGCGATGATCGCCACCGCGGCGGGGGAGAGCGCGCCGATCGCGGTGAGCAGCGCGGTGACGGCGAACATGATCCAGGGGATGGCCGCGACGTGGCCGCCGACCAGCCGCACCGCCCCGCGGACCAGCAGGTCGACGGTCCCGTTGTTCTGCGCGATGGCGAACAGGTACGTGACGCCGATCAGGGTCAGCACCAGCTCGGCGGGGAAGCCGCCGAGGATCTCCTCGGTGCTCAGCCCGACCGACAGCGTGCCCACGAGGAAGGCGGCGACGAAGGCCAGCGCCCCCATGTTGATGGGCAGGAACGTGGCGATGGCGAAGATGGCGACGAGCGCCAGGATCGAGACGATCTCCGGAGACACGGCGGGCTCCCCTCGACGGCGCCGACCGGCCCACCGTGTCACCTACCGGCGGGTATCTCCTGCCAGCCGCCGGAGGGGGTGACGACGGCGGTCACCGGGCGGTCGTGGGCCAGGGCCGGCAGCCGGTCGAGCAGCTCGTCGTCGAAGACCAGCGCCACCACCACCGCGCCCGGGCGCACGTGCTGCAGGGCCCGGTCGTACCAGCCCCCGCCGCGGCCGAGCCGGGTGCCGTCGCGGTCGACGGCCAGCGCCGGCACCACGACGACCTCCGCCGTCCCCACCGCCGTCGGCCCGAGGCGCGGGCCGGCCGGCTCCAGGATCCCGTAGCGGCCCGGCACCAGCCGGCCGGTGTCGACCGCCCAGCGCAGGTCGCTGCCCGACTCGGGCATGACCGGCAGCAGCACCCGGGCGCCGAGCTGGGTGAAGGCGGCCGGCAGCCGCCCGGACCCGGGCTCGGTGTCCTCCGGCACGAAGGCCGCGAGCACGCGCACCCGCGCGAGGCGCGCGAGCAGCGTGCTGGTCACCGCCGCGGCGGCCGTGGCGCGCGCTGCGGGGGTGCGGTGCCGGCGGCCGGCCAGGATCCGGTCCCGCAGGACGGACTTGGCCGCCTCCGCGTCGGACGGTGCGCTCACGGGGGGAGGCTAGAGCCGCGACCGCCCCCGAGGGGGCCGGTAGGAGATCGTCCGGCGCGTGGCCCCTGGTTAGGCTGCCGCGCATGTCGACCCCGCAGCGCCCGGCGCGCAAGGCCGTCATCCCCGTCGCCGGGATGGGCACCCGGTTCCTCCCCGCCACCAAGGCGGTGCCGAAGGAGCTGCTGCCGGTCGTCGACCGCCCGGCGCTGCAGTACATCGTCGAGGAGGCCGCCCGCGCCGGTCTGGCCGAGGTGCTCATGGTCACCGGCCGCAACAAGGCCGCGATCGAGGACTTCTTCGACCGCACCCCCGAGCTCGAGACGGCGCTGGAGAAGAAGGGCGACGCCGGCCGGCTGGCCGCCGTCCAGGAGTCCACCGACGTCGCGCAGGTCCACTTCGTCCGGCAGGGCGAGGCGCGCGGGCTGGGCCACGCGGTGCTGCAGGCCGCCGCCTTCGTCGGCGAGGAGCCCTTCGCCGTGCTGCTCGGCGACGACCTCATCGACGCCCGCGACCACCTGCTCGAGCAGATGCTCGCGGTGCAGGCCGAGCACGGCGGCTCGGTGATCGCGCTGCTCGACGTCGGCCGCGAGAACATCGACAAGTACGGCGCGGTGGCCATCCGGGAGGACACCCAGGAGGGTGTCGTGACCGTCACCGGCCTGGTGGAGAAGCCGCCGGTCGACGAGGCGCCCAGCAGCCTGGCCATCATCGGCCGCTACGTGCTCTCGCCGGAGGTCTTCGCCGTGCTGCGCGAGACCGCTCCCGGCCGCGGCGGGGAGATCCAGCTGACCGACGCGCTGGCCACGCTGGTCGAGCGCGGCGAGCCGCTGCACGGCGTGGTCTTCGACGGCCGCCGCTACGACACCGGCGACAAGCTCGACTACCTCAAGGCGGTCATCCGGCTGGCCGCCGAGCGGGAGGACCTCGGGCCGGCGCTGCGCTCCTGGCTGACCGAGTTCGTGGCCGACCTGCCCGCCGAGGGCGCGTCGCAGGCCTGAGCCGGTCCCCGCAGGGGGGACGATCGGGGGCGATGACCGAGAACGGCACGGGCCGGGGGCCCCGGGACACGACGGCGCTGGACCTCCGCAGCGGGGCCACCCTCGACCCGCCGACGTCCCCGGGGCTGCCGGCGCACGCCACCGCGCAGATCGACCGCGGTGCCGTGCCGCCGCCGCCCGCGCCCGCCGAGCCGGAGACGCCGGTGCTGCGGACGGTGGAGGCCCACCTCGACGAGATCCTCGCCGCGGTGCCCCAGCCCGAGCCGATCGAGCTCGCCGTCCTCGACGCCCAGGGCCTGCTCTGCGCCGAGGACGTGGTCAGCGCCCGCGCGCTGCCCGCCTTCGACCAGGCCGCCCTCGACGGCTACGCCGCCCGCGCCGAGGACGTCGCCGCCGCGACCCCTGACGCGCCGGTCGAGCTCGCCGTCGTCGGGGAGACCGTCGCCGGGGCCGCCACGCCCGCCGCGCTCGCCCCCGGGCTGGCGCAGAAGGTGAGCGCCGGCGCGATGCTGCCCACCGGCGCCGACGTCGTCGTCCCCGGGGTCTGGACCGACGGCGGCGTGGTGCGCGTGCAGGTGCACGCCGGCCCGGAGGCGGGCAGCTACGTCCGCCGCACGGGCGACGACGTCTCGCCCGGCACCGCCGCCGTCTCCGTGGGCACGCCCATCGGGCCGGCGCAGATCAGCCTGCTGGCCGCGGTGGGCCGCGACCGGGTGCAGGTGCGGCCGCGGCCGCGGGTCGCCGTGCTGTCCGCCGGCGGCGAGCTGGTCGACATCACCACCCAGCCGGCGCCCGGGCAGGTGGTCGACGTCAACAGCTACGCGCTGGCCGCCGCCGCCCGCGACGCCGGGGCCGCCGCCTACCGGTGGGGGATCCTGCCCACCGAGCGGCGCCGGCTGACCGAGGTGCTGGAGAGCCAGCTGCTGCGCAGCGACCTGGTGCTGATCGCCGGCACGTTCGCGAGCGAGGGCGACCTGGTGCAGGAGGTGCTCGCCGAGCTCGGCCCGATGCACTTCCGTCAGGTGACCATGCACCCCGGTGCCGTGCAGGGCTTCGGCCGGCTGGGCCGCGACGGCGTCCCGGTGATCTGCGTGCCCGGCGAGCCGGTCGCGGCGCTGGTGTCCTTCGAGGTCTTCGTCCGGCCGGCGATCCGCTCGATGCTCGGCAAGCGGCAGCTGTTCCGCCGCACCGTGCAGGCGATCTCCGCCGAGCGGCTGCTCTCGCCGCTGGGCTACCGGCAGTACCTGCACGGCCAGGTCATGCGCCACCCCGACGGCGGCTACGTCGTCGAGCCGCTCGGCGACGGCGACGAGGCGATGCTCGCCCGGATGGCGCGCGCCAACTGCCTGGTCGTCGTCGACGAGGACGTCACCGAGGTCGCCGAGGGCGGGCTGGTGACGGTCATGCCGCTGCTGCTGGGCGGCTGAGCTGGAACCGGCGCCCCACCCCGGCTGGCCGGCCCGGCTGGCCTACGGCCCGGTCGAGCTGGACCCGCTCGGGCGCGGCGACGCGGCGGAGTGGAGCCGGCTGCGGCTGGCCAACGAGTCGTGGCTGCGGCCGTGGGAGCCCACCGCGCCGGTGGCCTGGTCGGTCCGGCACACGCCGGCGGCCTACCGGGCGATGCGCCGCTCGCTGGCCCGCCGCGCCCGGGCGGGGACGTCGATGCCGTTCGCCGTCCGGGTCGAGGGCCGCCTGGCCGGGCAGGTGACCGTGGACAACATCGTCCGCGGCGCGCTGCGCTCGGGGTCGCTGGGCTACTGGATCGACCGCGCCGTCGCCGGGCGGGGGATGGCCTCGCTGGCCGTGGCGCTGGTGTGCGACCATGCGTTCGGCGCCGCCGGACTGCACCGGCTGCAGGCCGACATCCGGCCGGAGAACCGGCCCAGCCAGCGGCTGGTGGAGCGGCTCGGGTTCACCCGCGAGGGCCTGCTGCGCCGCTACCTCGACATCGACGGCGACTGGCGCGACCACTGGTCCTACGCGCTGCTGGCCGAGGACGTCCCCGGCGGGGTGCTCGGCCGCTGGCGGTCCGGGGCGCCCGGTCTACCACGCTGACGCTCGGTGACCGGTCGGCTCCATGTCGACACGCCGCCGTCCCCGCCACTCCCGTCCCACAACACTCCGGCGACACGCCCGCGCGCCTCCCTCTTCCTGGGGATCGACCTGCATAACCTGCCGCGGCAAGTGACTCGTGTGACGGGTGGTGTTCTCGATGGGGTCAGGCGTGCTGCTCGCCGCGCTGGTCGTGCTCTGGTTCGTCGTGCTGGTGCCCATGGTGGTGACCCGCGGTGACTCCTCGACGGCGCGCGCCGAGGTGACCCCCGGCCGGACGCTGCAGCGGCGCCGGGGGAGCGACCCGGTGCGCTCGGCGGCGACCGAGCGGGTGTCGGTGGACCGTGAGCTGCTGCGCAGCACCGGCGAGCTGCGGGTCGACGTGCACGCCGTCCGGCGCCGCACGCTGGCCGGCCTGGTGGCGCTCACGCTGCTGGCGCTGGTCGGGGCCCTGACGCTCACGCCGTGGTTGTGGGTGGCGCAGGGGCTGCTCGACGTCGCCGTCGTCGCCTACCTGGTGGTGCTGCGCGCCGCGGTGCGCCGCGAGCAGGCCGCCGCCCGCCGCGCGGCCCGGGCCGCGGCCCGCTCGGCCGCCCGCCCGGCTCCCGCGCCGCGCCGCGCACCGGAGGCGCGTCCCGCCCCGGCGCCGGTGGCCGAGGAGCCGGTGCACTCCACCGTCGGCCTGCCGCACCCGAGCCTGCCGCTCGCGCCGGTCCACCCGCTGCGCCCGGCGCGCGTGGTGGCCGCCCGCACCCCGGCGCCGGCCGGCTGGCAGGACAGCGCCGTCGTCGGCCTGGACGACGACGACATCGGGTTCGCCGAGATCGACTACTACCAGCCGCGGGTGGTCAACGGCTGACGCGGGGCCACCCCCTCCCACGGCACCGGGGCGGCGGCAGGTACTCTCGTCCTCCGTCAGGGGCTGTGGCGCAGTCCGGTAGCGCACCTCGTTCGCATCGAGGGGGTCAGGGGTTCGAATCCCCTCAGCTCCACCCTGAGACCGACGCCGTCGGGGCACCCGCCCCGGCGGCGTCGTCTCGTTCCCGGGCGGCCGTCGCTGGACGGCTTCGCCAGCGCGAGGTCCGCGACTTCGTCACACGTGCGCAGCCGGGCCGGCCGCCGGCGGTCCTAGCGTGACCGGCATGGCGGCGCAGCGGACCCCGGTCGCCTCCCTCGCGGAGGCCCAGCCGGTGGAGCTGCACCTCGACGGCGCCTGGCGGGCCGGCGCGCTGCTGGGGTGGCGGCACGACGCCGACGGCCGCTGCCGGGTGCGGGTCCGGGTCGAGCGGGTGGGCGTGCCGCGCGTGGTGTGGGCACCGCTGGAGCTGCTGCGGCTGCCCGCGCCGGCCGGGCCGCCCGACGTCGTGGTGCCGGTCCCGCGCGGGTCCCTGCCGCCGCCGCACCGGGCCGCCGCACCCGCCTCGCGCCCCCGCGGCGCGGGGGCCGCCGACGCCGGCCGGTGGACGCCGGGCCGGGCGGTGCCCGACGGGACCGGCGCGCCGCAGCGGCCGCAGACCTGGCGCGAGGACCACCCGTACCCCGAGCTGCTGCGCCGCCGCGACTACGAGCCGCAGCTGTGCCGGCTGCAGCTGGAGCTGCTCAAGCTGCAGCGGCAGGTCGAGGAGCACCGCCGGCGCGTGGCGATCGTGGTCGAGGGCCGCGACGCCGCGGGCACGAGCGGGTTCGTCCGCTGCGTCACCGAGCACCTCGACCCGCGCACCGTCCGGGTGGTCGCGGCGCCGGACCGGTCGCAGGGCCCGGTGCGGCTCTCGCTGGCCCACCTGCCGGCCGCCGGGGAGATCGTCCTGTTCGACCGGTCCTGGTTCGGCCGGCCCGCGGTGGAGGCGGGGACCGGGGACGCCCTCCCGGCGGCGGCCGCCGCGGAGCGCCTGCTCGTGGCCGGCGGCCTGCACCTGGTCAAGCTGTGGTTCGCCGTGTCCCGCGGCGAGCAGCGGACCCGCCTCGCGCTGCGCCGCGACCCGCCGGCGCTCACGGCCGGCGACCTCGCCGTCCTCGACCGCTGGGACGACCACACCCGGGCCGAGCAGGCGGTGCTCGCCACCACCTCGACGCCGTCCGCGCCGTGGACGGTGGTCCGGGCCAACGACCGGCGGCGCGCCCGCCTCGAGGCCGTGCGGCACGTGCTGTCCGTCCTCGACCACCCCGGCCGCCACGACGACGCCGTCGGCGGACCCGACCCGCTGGTCGTCGTGCCGGCCCTGCCCCGTGCCGTCCTCGCCCGTTCCTGAGGTGGTCGCGGCGGTGCTGGCCGCCGTGACCGACCGCGATCCCGGGCGGCTGCGCCCGCTGCTGCACCCGTACCTGCACTGGACCGGGCCCGACGGCGCGGTGACCCGCGGCCGGACCCGGGTGCTCGCCCTCCTCGCCGCCGCCCCGGACCCGGACCCTCCGGCGGCCGTGGAGCTGCGCGACGGCCAGGTCTACCGCTGGGTGTGCCGGCCGGGCGGCGTCAGTACCAGGACGGGAACCACATCCGGGTGAGCCACTCGGCGTGCGTCAGCGGCTGCCCGGTGAGCACCGGGTAGAAGAAGGCGAACGTGCCGGCCACCACCGCCACGTAGCCGCTGACCGCCGCCAGGCCGGCGGTGCGGCGCCACGGCGGGTCCGTCGCCCGGCCGAGGACGTCCTGCAGCACGAGGACGACGGCGAGCACGAAGAACGGCAGCACCGGCGCGGTGTAGAACACGAACATCGTGCGCTCGGGGTTGAGGAACCACGTGCCCCAGCCCGCGGCGACCATGACGGCGACCAGGACGGCGGCGGGGTCCCGGCGGGCGACGATGCGCCAGGCGGTCCACACCAGCGCCGGCGCGAACGCCAGCCAGAGGGTCGGCGTCCCGACCATGAGGACGTAGCGGACCACCTGCTCGCCGGCGGCGTCGGTGAGGCCCTGCGGGTTCCACAGCAGGATCGGCCGGCCGTTGACCAGCCAGGTCCAGGGCCCGGACTCCCACGGGTGCGGCGTGGACAGGCCGTTGTGGAACGTCCACCACTCCACGTGCATGTGCCACCACGAGCGCAGCGCGTCGGGGACCCACGGGAACGCCGTCTCCGGGTTGCGCTGCGCCCACCAGCGCCCCTGCGCGGTCTCGCCGAGGAACCACCCGGCGAAGCTGGCGACGTAGGTCAGCACCGGCACCGCGGCCAGCGCCCAGGTGGCGCCGGGCAGGCCGCGGCGCAGCGCCGTCGCCGTCGGGCGGGGGACGCCGGCCTCCCGCCAGGCCGCGCGGTCCCAGAACAGCGACAGCACGGCGGCGAAGGCGAGGAAGTACAGGCCGCTCCACTTGACCGCGCAGGCGCAGCCGAACAGCAGCCCGGCGGCGATCCGCCAGCCGCGGGGGCCGAGCCGGAAGCCGGTGGCCGGGACCGGCCGGTGCCGCCGAACCCGCTCGCGCACGCGGTCGCGGTCGACGACCAGGCAGGCGACGGCGGCGAGGACGAACACCTGCAGGAAGACGTCGAGCAGGCCGATCCGCGACAGCGTGAAGGCCAGGCCGTCGAGGGCCAGCAGCAGCCCCGCGACGACGCCCAGCAGCGTCGAGCCGGTGACCCGCCGGGCCAGCCGGACCAGCAGGACGACGGCGACCGCCCCGGCCACCGCGGACGGGAACCGCCAGCCCAGGCTGGTGTAGCCGAACACGGCCTCGCCGCCGGCGATCATCCACTTGCCCAGCGGCGGGTGGACGATGAACGTGTAGCCGCGGTTGTACTCGTGGCCCCAGGTCAGCAGGTCCCAGCCCTCGGGCGGGTAGTACGCCTCGTCGAAGAGCAGGGTATCGGGGTAGCTGATGCCGACCAGGCGGCTGACGAGCGTCAGCAGGCCCAGCCCGAGCGCGAGCAGCCAGGACAGCAGGCGGTCGCCGGGCAGCGGCGGGACGCGGTCGACCCGGGGGCGCGGGACCGGCCGACGCCGGGCCGCGCGGGGCCGGTCCTGCGGCGGCCCGGCGTCGGCGCGCTCGGGAGCCAGGACCGCCATGGCCGCCAGGGTAGGTGGACCGCCCGACGGGGCCAGCGTGACAGGCTCGACGGCGTGACCGGACGGCTCGTGCTCGGCGGCGCCCCCCTCGGCCAGCCCGGCGACGTCGGCCCGCGGCTGCGGCAGGTGATGGCCTCGGCCGACGTGCTGGCGGTGGAGGACACCCGGCGGCTGCACCGGCTGGCGGCCGACCTGGAGGTCACGGTGACCGGCCGGGTGGTCACCTTCCACGAGTCGGTGGAGCGTGCGCGGCTGCCCGGGCTGCTCGCGGCGCTGGCCGACGGCGCCACCGTGCTGCTGCTCACCGACGCGGGGATGCCCTCGGTGTCCGACCCCGGCTACACGCTGGTGCGCGCGGCGGTCGACGCCGGCATCGAGGTCACCTCGGTGCCCGGGCCGACGGCGGTGACGACGGCGCTGGCGGTGTCCGGCCTGCCGGTGGACCGGTTCTGCTTCGAGGGCTTCCTGCCGCGGAAGGCGGGGGAGCGCCGCGCTCGGCTGGCGGGGCTGGCCGACGAGCGCCGCACGATGGTCTTCTTCGAGTCCCCGCACCGGCTCGCCGACGCGCTGGCCGACGCCGCGGAGGCCCTCGGCGGGGACCGGGCGGCCGCGGTGTGCCGGGAGCTGACCAAGACGCACGAGGAGGTCCGCCGCGGGTCCCTGGCCGAGCTCGCCGCGTGGGCGGCCGACGGCGTGCGCGGGGAGATCACCGTCGTGGTGGCCGGCGCGGTGCCGCGGCCGGTGTCGCTCTCGCCCGCCGAGCTCGCCGCGCTGGTGGCGGAGGAGGAGGCCGCGGGCGCCGGTCGCAAGGACGCCATCCGCGCCGTGGTCGCCCGCACCGGCCTGCCGCGGCGGACCGTCTACGACGCCGTCGTCGCCGCGAAGCCCACCTGACCCGGCCGTGCCGCCCGGGCGGTGCGCGGCATAGGAAGCTATCCGCACGTTCTCACGCCCCGGACGTGCGGATAGCTTCCTATGCCGCGTCGATCGAGGCGGGGACGTCAGCTCACGCGGAGCTGAGCGGCCCGCATGCGGTAGACCTCGAGGACCCGCCGGCGGACGAGGTCCGGGTCCCGGCGAACGTCGGCGTAGGTGAACCGGAGGACCACCCACCCGTGTGCGGCCAGCGCCGTGTCCCGGGCCAGGTCCCTGCGCCGGTCTTCCGGAGACGTGTGGTGGCGGGCTCCGTCGAGCTCGACCGCCAGCTTGACCTCCGGCCACGCGCGGTCCAGCCGGAAGGTGCCTTCCGGCAACGACAGGCGGTACTGGCCGGTGCTGCGCGGTAGGGAGCGGTGACGGAAGACGCCGAGAACGCCCAGAGCCTCGAGTTCGCTCTCGCAGCCGTCGTGCACCAGGTCGATGGCCTGCGCCAGCGTCCTGTGGCCGCCGACGTTCGGGCGTTCGGCCAGTGCCCCGATCAGCCCCGCCGCGGTCACGAGGCGCCGGCGGGCCGCATCCAGTACCAGGGGGCGACGTTCGGCGGGAGGCAGGAGCGGCCACGAGTCGACCAGGGAGCGCGCCAGCTCGGTGACGGGTACTCCCCGCCGGACGACGCACTGCGGCGGCTCTGCACTGAAGCGGAGGCGCCGGTGGACGACGAGGTCCTGGCTGCCGGCTCGGCGGACGCTCTGGTCGACGGTCAGGTGCACGGGACGGCGGAGCTCCACCAGGCCCCACACCGCCAGCGCGGACGTGTGACTGACCGCCGCTCCCGGACCCGCGTGGCACAGGGCGGCGCGGAGGAGCAGGTCGTCGTCCAACCGGTGACCACGTGCGGCGTAGACGTGCGGGAAGACCCGTGTCAGCGTCCCACGCCCGATGAAGCCGTCCAGCACCGTCGCCGGCACGTGCGCGAGCAGTTCCCTACGACTCGCGACGCCTGCGCACTCGATGAGGACCTCGGTGATCCGCTCTCGCCACTGCACGCGGGGACCGTGCCGGAGCCGTGCCGGCCCCCGAGGCTGTTGCAGGGCGTCTGTGGACGGGACGCGCTCGTCCACAGGCGGTAGCGCCCCGGCGCGGCATTGGAAGCTATGCGCACGTCTGGGCCCCCGTGACGTGCGAATAGCTTCCAATGCCCGGTCAAGCGGCTACAGCCAGCCGTTGCGCTTGAAGCCGCGGTAGAGCAGCACGCAGGCAACCGCGATGACCGCCAGCACCAGGAAGTAGCCGTAGCGCCAGCGCAGCTCGGGGATGTACTCGAAGTTCATCCCGTAGATGCCGGCGATCGCGGTGGGGACGGCGATGATCCCGGCCCAGGCGGAGATCTTCCGCATGTCCTCGTTGTCGGCCATCGACGTGCGGGCCAGCGAGGCCTGCAGGATCGACGACAGCAGCTCGTCGAGCGCGCCGAGCTGGTCGCGCACCCGGATGGCGTGGTCCTGCACGTCGCGGAAGTAGGAGCGCATGGCGTCGGGGACGACGTCGACCGGCCGCTCGGCCAGCTTCGCCAGCGGCACCTCCAGCGGCGCCACCGCCCGGCGCAGCGACATCAGCTCGCGCTTGAGCTGGTAGAGCCGGCCGATGTCGTCGGTGCGGTGCGGGCTGAACACCGACGCCTCGAGCTCGTCGACGTCGTCCTGCATCGCGGCCACCACCTCGACGAAGGCGTCGACGACGAGGTCGGCCACCGCGTAGAGGACCGCGGCCGGGCCGAGGCACAGCAGGTCGCGCTGCTCCTCCATCCGGTGCCGCAGGTCGGCGAGGTCGCCGTGCTCGCCGTGCCGCACGGTGATCACGTAGTCGCGGCCGAGGAAGACCATCACCTCGCCGGTCCCGACCACCTCGCTGGTCGAGGTCAGCTCCTCGTGCTCCACGTAGGTCGCCGTCTTGAGCACCATGAACAGGTCGTCGTCGTAGCGCTCGAGCTTGGGGCGCTGGTGGGCGTAGACGGCGTCCTCCACCGCCAGCGGGTGCAGCCCGTAGCGCTCGGCGATCCGCCCCAGCTCGGCCTCGGTCGGCTCGAACAGCCCCAGCCAGACGAAGCCGCCTCGCTCGGCGGCGGTCGCCAGCGCCTCGCCCGGGTCCACCGGCGGCTGGCGGTGGCCGTCGACGTACACGGCGCAGTCGACGACCGCCGGCACACCCGCCGGCCGGGCGGCGCTCTCGCGCGGCGCCCCCATCGGCCGCGGCCGTGCCATGGGCAGCGGCGGCCCCAGCGGCCCCGGCGGCGGCCCCGGCGGTGGCCCCGGCGACGTCGCCGGACGTGGATCGGCCACGGGCGCACCTCCTCCAATCCGCCCGCGAGGGCGGGCGAGGGAAGCGTAGGCGTGCGAGCGCTCGCCCCCCGTGCCACGCTCCCCGGAGGACGGAACCGCACCGACCGCCGCACCAGCAGGGGGACGCCGTGGCCGACACCGCACGCCGGATCAAGTCCGTCGAGGACTCCATCCGCGACACCGAGGAACCCGAACACCGGCTGAAGAAGAACCTGTCGGGTCTCGACCTCGCCGTCTTCGGCGTCGGCGTCATCATCGGGACCGGGATCTTCGTGCTCACCGGCGAGGTCGCGAAGACCACCGCCGGGCCGGCCGTGGCGATCTCCTTCGTCATCGCCGGCGTCGTCTGCGCGCTCGCGGCGATCTGCTACGCGGAGTTCGCCTCGACGGTCCCGGTGGCGGGGTCGGCCTACACCTTCTCCTACGCCACCATGGGGGAGCTGGTGGCCTGGATCATCGGCTGGGACCTGGTGCTCGAGCTGGCCCTCGGCGCGGCGACGGTCTCGGTCGGCTGGTCGGGCTACCTCAACCAGCTGCTCGGCGACCTCGGCGTCGCGCTGCCGACCTCCATCGCGGGGGAGACGGCGACGGTCAACATCCCGGCGATCTTCATCGCGCTGCTGATGACCGCGGTGCTCGTGCTGGGGATCAAGCTGTCGTCGCGGGTGACCAGCGTGATCGTGGCGATCAAGGTCGCGATCGTCCTGCTGGTCATCGTGCTCGGCCTCTTCTACCTGACGGCGGACAACTACACGCCCTTCGTCCCGCCGGCCGAGCCCGCGGCCGAGGGGGAGGGCGGCTGGCACGCCCCGCTCATCCAGCTCCTGGGCTTCAGCCAGGGCACCTTCGGCTGGGGCGGGGTCATCGCCGGCGCGTCGATCGTGTTCTTCGCCTTCATCGGCTTCGACATCGTCGCCACCGCGGCCGAGGAGACGAGGAACCCGCGCAAGGACCTGCCGCGCGGCATCATCGGCTCGCTGGTGATCTGCACGCTGCTCTACGTCGCGGTCTCCCTCGTCGTCGTCGGCATGCAGCCCTACACCGAGCTGTCCACCGAGGCGCCGCTGGCCGAGGCCTTCAGCAGCGTGGGGCTCTCGTTCGTCTCCAGCGTCATCTCGCTGGGCGCCCTCGCCGGCCTGACGTCGGTCGTCATGATCCTCATGCTCGGCCAGTCGCGGGTGCTGTTCGCCATGAGCCGCGACCACCTGCTGCCGCCGGCGATGGCGACCGTCCACCCCCGCTACGGCACCCCGTACAAGATCAGCATCGGCACCGGGATCTTCGTCGCCCTGCTCGCCGGGTTCCTGCCGCTGGGCACGCTCGCCGAACTGGTCAACATCGGCACGCTGTTCGCCTTCGTGCTCGTCTCGATCGCCGTCATCGTGCTGCGGCGCACCCGGCCCGACCTGCACCGCGCCTTCCGCGTGCCGCTGGTGCCGTTCGTGCCGATCCTCTCGGCGCTGGCCTGCATCTACCTGATGCTCAACCTCCCGGCCGACACCTGGGTGCGCTTCGCCGTCTGGATGGCGCTGGGCTTCGTCATCTACTACGCCTACGGGCGCCGCCACAGCCGCCTGGCCGGCGCCGGGGGCGAGGCCGCCGCCGCGCGGGCCGCCGCCGACCGGGAGGCCCGCCGCAGCGTCCGCTGACCCGGAGGGGTGAGGCCGCTCCGCCCGGACTCCAGCGCGCGGGCGCGCGCGACGACCTGACCGGTGACCGACGTCCCCGGCCAGGAGCAGATCCGTGGCGACCAGCGTCCTCGACGCCCCCCTCCCGACCCGCGTGCCCGGGCACCCCGCCCGGTGGCCGGTGACGGTCCTGCTGCTGGCGGCCGTCTCCGTCCTGCAGGCCCTCGCCCTGCTCGCCGCGGGGCTCACCGGCCTCGACGGGCTGATGACGGCGACCCCGCGGCCCTCCGGGGTGCTCGTCGCCGCCGTCCTCGGCGGGCTGGCCGGCTGGATCGTGCTGTGCGCGGCCGGCGGGCTGGCCGTCCTCGACGGCTCCGGCCGGCGGCTCCCGGCCGGCGTCGCCGGCGCCGAGCTGCTGCTGGTCGCCGGGCTCACCGTCGCCGCCGGGACGACGTCCCTCGACCCGCCGACGACGCTGCCGCTGCCCGCGCTGGCGCTGCTGGCCCTCGCCGTCCCGGTGGGCAAGCTGCTGCTGGTGTCGGCGCCCACGACCGTGGCCTGGGCGGCCGCCGCCCCGCCGCGGGGCCGTCCCCGGCCGGCCCCGGTGGCCCACCCGCGGCTGCGGCTGGCGACCGCCGCCCTCGTCGGCGTGGCCCTCGGCGCCCTCGCCCTGACCACCCCGGTGGGCGGCGAGCCGCCGGCTCCGGCCGCCGTCTCCGGTCACTGACCGACCCGGCCGACCCGGCTCACTACGCTCGGCGGTGTGAGTGATCGGCACATCCTGACCGCGGTGGCCTGGCCCTACGCCAACGGCCCCCGGCACATCGGCCACGTCTCCGGCTTCGGCGTCCCCTCCGACGTCTTCAGCCGCTACCACCGGATGGCCGGTGACCGGGTCCTCATGGTCAGCGGCACCGACGAGCACGGGACCCCGATCACCGTCGCCGCCGACGCCGAGGGGGTGACGCCGCGCGAGATCGCCGACCGCAACAACCGGGTCATCGTCGGCGACCTGCAGGCGCTGGGCCTGTCCTACGACCTGTTCACCCGCACCACGACGGTCAACCACGCGCGGGTCAGCCAGGAGATCTTCCTCGGGCTGCTCAAGAACGGGTACGTCTTCCCGCAGACGACGCTGGGCGCCATCAGCCCGTCGACCGGCCGCACCCTGCCCGACCGCTACATCGAGGGCACCTGCCCCATCTGCGGCTACGACGGCGCCCGCGGCGACCAGTGCGACAACTGCGGCAACCAGCTCGACCCCACCGACCTGATCAACCCGGTCAGCCGGATCAACGGCGAGACGCCGCGCTTCGTCGAGAGCGAGCACTACTTCCTCGACCTGCCCGCCTTCACCCGGGCCCTCGGCGACTGGCTGGCCACCCGCGGCAGCTGGCGGCCCAACGTCCTCAACTTCAGCCGGAACCTGCTCGAGGACCTCAAGCCGCGCAGCTACACCCGCGACATCGACTGGGGCGTGCCGGTGCCGCTCGACGGCTGGCGCGACCGGCCCGACAAGCGCATCTACGTGTGGTTCGACGCCGTCGTCGGCTACCTGTCGGCGTCCATCGAGTGGGCCCGCCGCTCCGGCGACCCCGAGGCGTGGCGGCAGTGGTGGCAGACGCCGGACTCCGACGCCTACTACTTCATGGGCAAGGACAACATCGTCTTCCACGCCGAGATCTGGCCCGCGCAGCTGCTGGGCTACAACGGCGAGGGCGACCGCGGCGGCTCGCCGGGTCCGCTGGGCCGGCTCAACCTGCCCACCGAGGTGGTCTCCAGCGAGTTCCTCACCATGGAGGGCCGCAAGTTCTCCTCCTCGCGGCAGGTGGTCATCTACGTCCGCGACTTCCTCGCCCGCTACGACGCCGACGCGCTGCGCTACTTCATCGCCGTCGCCGGGCCCGAGACGCAGGACACCGACTTCACCTGGTCGGAGTTCAAGCGCCGCAACAACGACGAGCTGGTCGCCGGCTGGGGCAACCTGGTCAACCGCACCGTGTCGCTCGCGGCCAAGAACGTCGGCGCCGTCCCCACGCCGGGCGAGCTGACCGACGCCGACCGCGCGCTGCTGCAGGCGACCCAGGGTGCGTTCGCGCCGATCGGGGACCTGCTGGCCCGCAACCGGCAGAAGGCGGCGGCCACCGAGGCCATGCGGGTGGTCGGCGAGGCCAACAAGTACCTGTCCGACCAGGCGCCGTGGAAGCTCAAGGAGGACCCGGCCCGCCGCGACACCGTGCTGCACACGGCGCTGCAGGCGGTCAGCGACTGCAACGCGCTGCTCACCCCGTTCCTCCCGCACTCGGCGCAGAAGGTGCACGAGCTGCTCGGCGGGACCGGCGTGTGGTCTCCGGCGCCGCGCGTCGACGAGGTCACCGACCTCGACGACGGCTCGCCGTACCCGGTCATCACCGGCGACTACGACGCCGCGCAGGCGGTCTGGGCCTCCCGCCCGCTGTCCCCGGGGGTGCCGCTGAGCCCGCCCACGCCGGTGTTCAGGAAGCTCGACGAGTCGATCGTCGCCGACGAGCTGCGTCGGCTAGACGAGGGCGAGTGAGCCGCTCGGCGAGTGCCCGCGCCAACCGGCGGGGCGAGCCCCCGCCGTCCCCGGAGCCGCTGCCCGCGCCGGCCGTCGACAGCCACACCCACCTCGACATCGTGCTGTCCGGCTTCCGCAGCGACGAGCCCGTCGACGACGACGCCGTCGACGCGGAGGTCGCCGCCGCGGCCGCCGTCGGGGTGCCGCGGCTGGTGCAGGTCGGCGTCGACGTGCCCTCCTCGCGGTGGTCGGCGGGGCTCGCGGCGCGCCACGGCAACGTGCTCGCCGCCGTCGCCGTGCACCCCAACGAGGCCGGCACCGGAGCGGCGACCGACGACGCCCTCGCCGAGATCGACCGGCTCGCGGCGCTGCCCCGGGTGCGCGCGGTGGGGGAGACCGGCCTCGACCGGTACCGCACCGGACCGGAGGGCTGGGCGGCGCAGGAGGCGTCGTTCCGCGCCCACGTCCGGATCGCCAAGGAGCGCGGCGTCGCGCTGGTCGTCCACGATCGCGACGCCCACGAGGAGATCCTCCGCGTCCTGGACGACGAAGGGGCCCCCGAGCACACCGTCTTCCACTGCTTCTCCGGCGACGCGGCCTTCGCGCGGGCCTGCGTCGAGCGCGGCCACGTGCTGTCCTTCGCCGGCACGCTGACCTTCGGCAACGCCGGCTACCTGCGCGAGGCCGCGGCGCTGACGCCGCTGGAGCAGCTGCTCGTCGAGACCGACTCGCCGTTCCTCACGCCCGTCCCGCACCGCGGCCGGCCCAACGCCTCCCGGCTGGTGCCGCACACCGTCCGGGCTCTGGCCGAGGTCACCGGGGTGGAGCTCGCGCAGCTGTGCGACGCCCTGACCGCGAACGCCGAGCGGGTCTTCGGCAGCTGGTAGCACCGAGCGGACCGGTGCGGCCCCCGGGCGAGGCACACTGTCTGTGTGGGCCGCCTCATCGCCGTCGTCCTCTTCATCGCCGTCCTCGTGCCCGGCGTGCTGCTGGCGCGGGCGTGGGCGCTGGCCTCGGGCCGCCGCGCGGTCGCCTCGGCCGCCGTCGACTTCACCACCCCCACCCGCGAGGGCGTGGCCACCGTGCAGCGGCAGGCCCAGCACGGCCGCCGGGTGCGGCGGGTCGGCCTGCTCCTCGGGCTGGTCGCCGTCGTGGCCAGCGTCGTGGTGTTCGCCGAGGCGTCGGTCTTCCTGTGGCTGCCGGCCCTGGTCGCCGGCCTGCTCGCCGGCGTGGTGCTCGCCGAGGCCACCCGCCCGCGCCCGCGCTGGCGGCTGTCCGAGCCCGCGCGCCGGCCGCGCCGCAGCGAGCAGATCTCGCTGTGGCTGCTCTGGACGATGCGCGCCGTCGTCGTCGCCGAGATCGCCGTCGCGGTCTTCATGTGGCAGCGCGGGGAGCTGTCGGACCCGGTCGGCTGGACCGCCGTCGCCGTCCCGCTCGTCGCCTGGCTGCTCGCCGAGGTGGCGCTGCTGCGGGTGCTCCTCCGGCCGCTGCCGGCCGACGGCGCCGACGTCCCCGTCGACGAGGCGCTGCGCACCTGGACGGCCCACCTGGTGAGCGCGGCGACGAGCGTGCTGGCCCTGCTGCCGCTGGGCACGCTGCTGCTGGTCGGGGGCATCGACCTCGGCGACCGGGTGACCGAGCGCGTCGACCTGGTACCGGTCGCCCTGGTGGCCGGCGGGTTCGCGGGGCTCGCGGCCGGTCTCGCCGTGGCCGGCTTCCTGCTCACCTGGCTGCGGCCGGTGCAGATCAGCGAGCGCGCCCTCGCCGGCTGACCTCCCCGGTCGCCCGACCGGGTGGACCGCGGGTGAGCTCGCTCACCTGGTAGCCGCACCGAACACAGTCGTCACACACGTCACGGACGGCGCGCCCGTCACTGACCGTGTCGGCGCGGCGCCGTATCGACATCTCGGCCCGGTGGTTGACTCCGCACGCACCGAAGCCACCCGCACCGCGCTCGTTATCGTGTCGTGACCGACCTCCGGGATGGGGACCCACCCGGGCGGCTCCCACGGCCCCGGGGTCCCCCTGGCGCCGGCTGCCGCCTGCGCGTGGATCGCCGCTCCGGTCCCCCTCCCCGTGAGAGAACCGTGCCCCGAACGCTGAAGCTCGCCCTCTTCGCCCTGGTCCTGACCGGACTGGTGGGCGGCTCGCTCGCGTGGTTCGCCGCGCAGAAGTCGCTCACCCTCACCGTCGACGGGCAGGCCCGCGAGGTCCGCACGTACGCCGACACCGTGGGCGAGGTGCTGGCGGAGGAGGGTCTGGAGACGCAGTCGCACGACGTCGTCCTGCCCGCGGCCGACGCCGAGGTGGGCGACGGCGACACCGTGGTGGTCAACCGCGCCCGCCCGCTGCAGCTCACCGTCGACGGTGTCAGCAGCGAGGTCTACGTGACCGCGCTGTCGGTCGACGAGGCGCTCGAGCAGCTCGGCTACCGCTCCGAGGGGATGGTCCTGTCGGCCAGCCGCAGCGAGCGGCTCCCGCTCGACGGCATGTCGCTGTCGATCAGCACGCCCAAGGACGTCACCCTCGTCGTCGACGGCGCCACCCGCGTGGTCACCACCACCGCCGCCACCGCCGGTGACCTCCTGGCGGAGCAGGGCGTGACCCTCGGCGAGCACGACCGCACCAGCCTCTACCCGAGCCAGCCGCTGCTGGCCGCCATGCACCTGCAGGTCTTCCGCGTGCAGGTCACCGAGCAGGTCGTCACCACCCCCGTGCCGCACCGCACCGTCGAGACCGAGGACCCCGAGGCCCTCGAGGGCGAGGAGACGATCACGCAACGGGGCGTGGACGGCGAGCAGGCCACCACCTTCCGGGTCACCGTCGTCGACGGCGTGGAGACCGCCCGCGAGCAGCTGGCCACCAGCGTCACCGTCCCGCCGGTCGACGAGCTGGTCAGCGTCGGCACCAAGGAGCGCCCGGCGCCCTCGGGCGGGGTCCCGGCCACCGCCGACGGGCTCAACTGGGCGGCCCTGGCGCAGTGCGAGTCCGGCGGCCGGCCGAACGCGGTCAGCGCCACCGGCAAGTACCACGGTCTCTACCAGTTCTCGGTCGGCACGTGGCAGGCGGTCGGCGGCACCGGCCTGCCCTCGCAGGCCTCGCCCGAGGAGCAGACGATGCGCGCCCAGATGCTCTACGCCCGCTCCGGTGCCGGCCAGTGGCCGCACTGCGGGCCGCGGCTGTTCAGCTGAGGTCCACCCGCTGAGCACCCCCGAGCAGACCGACGGGCTGCTGGGCCCGGCCGCCATCCGCGACCTGGCCCAGCAGCTCGACCTGCGCCCGACCAAGACCCTCGGACAGAACTTCCTGCACGACGCCAACACCATCCGGCGGATCGTGCGGACCGCGGGGCTGCGGCCCGACGACGTCGTCCTCGAGGTCGGCCCCGGCCTCGGCTCGCTGACCCTCGGCCTGCTGCCCGCCGCCGCGGCCGTCACCGCCGTGGAGATCGACCCCCGGCTGGCCGCCCGGCTGCCGGCCACGGTGGCCGAGCGGAGGCCGGACCTGGCCGGCCGGCTGACCGTCGTCGAGGCCGACGCGCTCCGGCTCACCGACCTGCCGGGACCCCCTCCCACGGCGCTGGTGGCCAACCTGCCGTACAACGTGGCCGTGCCCGTGCTGCTGCACCTGCTGGAGCTGCTGCCCTCCCTGCGGCGCGCCCTGGTGCTCGTGCAGGCCGAGGTGGCCGAGCGGCTGGCCGCCCCGCCCGGCAGCCCCGCCTACGGCGTCCCGTCGGTGAAGGCCGCCTGGTACGGCACCGCCCGCCGCGCCGGCAACGTCGGCCGCCGCGTCTTCTGGCCCGAGCCCAACGTCGACTCCGGCCTGGTCGCCCTCGACCGGCACGACCCGCCGCCCGGCGACCGCGCCGCCACCTTCGCCGTCGTCGACGCCGCCTTCGGCATGCGCCGCAAGGGGCTGCGCGCCGCCCTCGCCGGCTGGGCGGGCAGCCCGGCCGCCGCCGAGGCGCGGCTGCGCGCGGCCGGCATCGACCCGGCCACCCGCGGCGAGCGGCTGTCGGTGGCCGACTTCGCCCGGCTGGCGGCGACCGCACCGTGAGGCGGTCGTCGTGAGCTGGTCGTCGTGAGCTGGTCATCGCCCGGCGGCGCCGGGCACAGCCGGGTCGACGGCGCGGTCACCGCCCACGCGCCGGCCAAGGTCAACGTCTCCCTCGCCGTCGGCCCGCTGCGCGACGACGGGTTCCACGACCTGCAGACGGTGTACCTGGCCGTGTCGCTGCTCGACACCGTCACCGTGCGCCGTGGCGAGGGGCTGTCGGTCGCGGTGAGCGGCGAGGGCACTGGTGGCCCCGACCCGGTGCCCACCGACCGGCGCAACCTCGTCTGGCAGGCCGCCGAGCTGCTCGCCGAGCACGCCGGCGTGGCCGCCGACGCCGCGATCGAGGTGCACAAGACGATCCCGGCCGCCGCGGGGCTCGCCGGCGGCAGCGCCGACGCCGCGGCCACCCTGGTCGCGCTCGACGCGCTGTGGGGGACCCACGCCACCCGCGGCGACCTCACCGGCCTGGCCGCCCGCCTCGGCAGCGACGTCCCCTTCAGCCTGGCCGGCGGGGTGGCGCTGGGCAGCGGCCGCGGCGAGCTGCTCACGCCCGTGCTGGCCCGCCGGCAGTGGCACTGGGTGCTCGGCATCGCCGACGGCGGCCTGTCCACCCCCGCCGTCTACGCCGAGCTCGACCGGCTGCGTGCCGCGGGCCGGGTGCCCGACGGGACGAGCGCGCCCCCGTCGGAGCCGGTGCTCGCCGCGCTGCGCAGCGGGCCGGCCCCCGCGCTGGCCGCCGCGCTGGCCAACGACCTGCAACCCGCGGCGCTCTCGCTGCGCCCGTCGCTGCGGCGTGCGCTGCGGGCGGCCACCGGCGCCGGCGCGGCGGCCGCGCTGGTCAGCGGCTCCGGGCCCACCGTGGCCGCCCTCGCCGACGACGAGGACGCCGCGCTGCGGATGGCCGCCGCCCTGGCGGGGGAGGGCGTGTTCCGCACCGTGCGGGTGGTGCACGGCCCGGTGCCGGGCGCGCGCCTGGTCGGCTGAGGGCCCTCAGGCCCGGCCGGGACCGGTCGTGCGCAGCGTGGGCGAGGGGTCGAGGCGGGACAGGCCGGAGAACGCGAGGTCCACCAGCCGCGCGGCGACCTCCTCCTTGGCGGGGGAGCGGTGCTCGAGCCACCACTGGCCGACCAGCGCCACCATGCCGACCAGCGCGGAGCTGTAGAGCCCGGCCAGCGCGGGGTCGTAGCCGCGGCCGGCGAACTGCCCGGCCAGGATGTGCTCGACCCGGCGGGCGAGCTCGCCGAGCAGCGAGGAGTAGGTGCCCGAGCCCGGCACGTCGCGGGAGAGCACCCGGAAGCCCTCGGTGTCGTCCTCGACGTAGTCCAGCAGCACCAGCGCCGCGCGCTCCAGCAGCGTCCGCGGCCCGCCCTCCTGCGCCAGGGCCGCGGTGAACCGGCTCAGCAGCTGCTGCATCTCCCGGTCGACGACGGCGGCGTAGAGACCCTCCTTGCCGCCGAAGTGCTCGTAGACGACGGGCTTGCTCACCTCCGCGCGGACCGCGAGCTCCTCGATCGACGTCGCGTCGTAGCCGCGCTCGGCGAACACGGCACGGCCGACCGCGACCAGCTGCTCCCGCCGCTGCGCGGCGCTCATCCGCACGCGTGGCCGGGGCACGCGGTCCCCGGGGGACACCGTTGTCCTGCCGGCCCGTCAGGCCGCGGCCGGCTCGGCCGCCTGCCGCTTGGCGGCCAGGCGCACCGGGTCCGGCCACTTCACCGAGTGTGCCCAGCCGAGCTTCTCGAAGACCCAGATGACGCGGGCGCTGATGTCGACCTGCCCGCGCAGCACGCCGTGCCGGGCGCAGGTGGGGTCGGCGTGGTGCAGGTTGTGCCAGGACTCCCCGGCGCTGAGGACGGCCAGCGGCCAGAAGTTGGTGGCGCGGTCGCGCGAGGCGAAGGGCCGGCTGCCCACCACGTGGCAGATCGAGTTGATCGACCAGGTGACGTGGTGCAGCAGGCCGGTGCGCACCAGGCCGGCCCAGAAGAAGGCGGTCCAGGCGCCCATCCAGCTCTGCGTCACCAGGCCGCCGATCACGGCCGGGAGGGCGAGGCTGAGGAACGCCCACAGGCTGAACAGCCGGCTGGTGATCCGCAGGCCGCGGTCCTTCAGCAGGTCGGGGGCGTAGCGGGCGGCGTTGGTCTGCCTCCGGTCGAACAGCCAGCCCAGGTGGGCGTGCCACATGCCCTTGAGCAGCGCCCGGGCGTCGGTGCCGTAGCGCCACGGCGAGTGCGGGTCGCCCTCGCGGTCGGAGAACGCGTGGTGCCGCCGGTGGTCGGCCACCCACTGCACCACCGGGCCCTGGACCGCCATGCACCCGACGACCGCCAGCGCGATGCGCAGCGGCCGCCTCGCCTTGAACGAGCCGTGGGTGAAGTACCGGTGGTAGCCCACCGTCACCCCGAGCAGCGGGACGAAGTAGAAGGCGGCGAACAGCGCGACGTCGAGCCAGGACAGCCCCCAGCCCCACACGACCGGGACGATGGCCGCCAGTGCGACGAAGGGGACGACGACGAAGACGTAGAGGACCAGCTGCTCGAGGTGGCCCTTCTCCTTGCCGTAGGCGTTCGCCGGGAGGCCGGCGTCGGGATCGGCGGGTCGGAAGGCCGTCGGCCGGGTCAGGGAGGGGGCGGACACGAGCGGGGAGCCTCCAGGAGTGGGGTCCGTCGCGGGTCGCGCGTCTGCTGCACGACCGGCGGCTGGGTGGTGCGTAACCTACGTCACCGTAGGGAGACGCGCCGCCCGGGCCCGGTCCGGGGAGGCGTGCCCGCCCCCGGCACGGCCCCTAGGCTCGGGCCGGCGGTGCCGTGCGGGGACGGTGCCGCGGTGGGGGATGGGGTAATCGGCAGCCCGCCGGCCTTTGGAGCCGGGAGGTCTCGGTTCGAGTCCGAGTCCCCCAGCAGCGTCCCCCTGCCGCCGTCCCCCCAGCCGCGTTCCGAGCAGCGCCGGTGCGTCCACCGGCGGCCCCACCCGTCGGAGGAGATCCGTGAGCCCCCAGCAGGCAGTTGCCGCCGTCGTCGTCCTGGCCGCCGGCCAGGGCACCCGGATGCGGTCGGCCACCCCGAAGGTCCTGCACGAGCTCGGCGGGCGCTCGATGCTCGGCCACGTGCTGGCCGCCGCCGCGCCGCTGGGCGCCGGCACCACGCTGGTGGTCGTCGGGTCCGGCCACGAGACCGTCGAGGAGCACCTGGCCGCCGTCGCGCCCGGCGCCCGGACGGTGCTGCAGGAGCAGCAGCTCGGGTCCGGGCACGCCGCCCGGGTGGCCGTGGACGCCGTCCCCGACCTGCAGGGGCCGGTCCTCGTCGTCAACGGCGACGCCCCGCTGCTCACCGCCGGCACGCTGGAGTCGCTGGTGGCGGCCCACACCGCGGCCGGCAGCGTCTTCACCGTCCTCACCGCGGAGGTCGACGACCCGACCGGGCTGGGCCGGATCGTGCGCGACGGGCGCGGCGCACCCCGGGCGATCGTCGAGGAGCGCGACGCCACCGCCGAGCAGCGGGCGCTGCGCGAGGTCAACGCGGGCGTGTACGTGGCCGACGCCGGCACGCTGCGGCGCGTGCTCGCCGGCCTGGCCACCGACAACGCGCAGGGGGAGCAGTACCTCACCGACGCCCTCGCCCCGCTGGTCGATGGCGGCGCGCCGGTCGCCGCGGTCCGCGCCGCGGACCCCACCGACGTGCTGGGCTGCAACGACCGCGTCGAGCTCGCCGCCCGCCGCCGCACGCTCAACGACCGGGTGCTCGACGCCCTGATGCGCGCCGGCGTCACCGTCGTCGACCCCGCCACCACCTGGGTCGACGTCACCGCCGACGTCGCGCCCGACGCCCTGCTCGAGCCCGGGGTGCAGCTGCGCGGGACGACGTCGGTGGCCGCCGGCGCCGTCGTGGGGCCCGACACCACGCTCACCGACTGCACCGTGGCGGAGGGGGCGCGCGTCGTCCGGTCGCACTGCGAGGGCGCCGTCGTCGGTCCCCGGGCCTCGGTCGGCCCGTTCAGCTACCTGCGGCCGGGCACCCGGCTGGCCGCGGGCACCAAGGTGGGCGCCTTCGTCGAGACCAAGAACGTGCAGGTGGGCGAGGGGTCGAAGGTGCCGCACCTGTCCTACGTCGGCGACGCGACCATCGGCCGCGGCGCCAACATCGGCGCGGCCACGGTGTTCGTCAACTACGACGGCGTGGCCAAGCACCACACGACGATCGGCGACGACGTGCGCGTCGGGTCCGACACGATGCTCGTGGCGCCGGTCACCGTGGGTGACGGCGCATACACGGCGGCGGGGTCGGTGATCACCCAGGACGTGCCCCCGGGCGCCATGGGTGTCGCGCGGGCGCGGCAGCGGAATGTGGCAGGCTGGGTGCAGCGGCGCCGTCCCGGGACAGCCGCCGCCCGGGCCGCCGCAGCGGCCGGACACGAAGGGGCCGAGGCGGCCGGCACCGGTGCCGACGCCGCCGAGTAGGGCAGGCCGGCCCGACCGATCCGACGACCAGGGGTAGACGAGCCGATGAGCGCGATCCGGCAGACCACCAGCAAGAGCCTGATGCTCTTCTCCGGCCGGGCGTACCCGGAGCTGACCGCCGAGATCGCCGGTCACCTCGGGGTCACGCCGACGCCGACGGCGTCCTACGAGTTCGCCAACGGTGAGCTGTTCGTGCGCTTCGAGGAGTCGGTGCGCGGCTGTGACGCCTTCATCGTCCAGAGCCACGCCGCGCCGATCAACACCTGGCTCATGGAGCAGCTGCTCATGGTCGACGCCGCCAAGCGCGCCTCGGCCAAGCGGATCACCGTCGTCGTCCCGTTCTTCCCCTACGCGCGGCAGGACAAGAAGCACCGCGGCCGCGAGCCCATCTCCGCCCGGCTGGTCGCCGACCTGTTCAAGACCGCCGGTGCCGACCGGCTGATGACCGTCGACCTGCACACCGCCCAGATCCAGGGCTTCTTCGACGGCCCGGTCGACCACCTCTTCGCCCTCGACCTGCTCGTCGACCACGTCAAGGAGCGCTGGGGCGACCGCGACACCACCGTCGTGTCGCCGGACTCCGGGCGGGTGCGGGTCTCCGAGCGCTGGAGCGACAAGCTCGGCGGGGTGCCGCTGGCCTTCATCCACAAGACCCGCGACCCGATGAAGCCCAACGAGGTCGTCGCCAACCGCGTCGTCGGTGAGGTCGAGGGCCGGGTCTGCATCCTGGTCGACGACATGATCGACACCGGCGGCACCATCGTGAAGGCCGCCGAGACGCTGTTCGACGCCGGCGCCGCCGACGTCATCGTCTGCGCCACGCACGGCGTGCTCTCCGGCGCGGCGGTCGACCGGCTGAAGAACAGCAGGGTCAGCGAGGTCATCGTCACCAACACGCTGCCCATCGAGCCGGAGCGCCAGTTCGACAAGCTGACCGTCCTGTCGATCGCGCCGCTGCTGGCGCGGGCGATCAAGGAGGTCTTCGAGGACGGCTCGGTCACCAGCCTCTTCGGCGGCGCCAGCTGAGCGGGCCGGTCAGCGCGTGAAGGCGCGCGGCAGGCAGGCGAGCTGACGCTCGTCGAGACCGCGGGAGGCCAGCTCCCGCTGGCGCTCGGTCACCCGGGGCACGGGCAGCGTGGTCATCGGCGTGCGCGAGGTGTACGTGAAGGTCACCGAGCAGCGGTCCCGGCGCACCGGGGGCATCGCCCGGTGGAAGACCGACCGGGTGTCGGCCACCACCGCCGTCCACGTCGGCCCCGTCGCCTGCCGCCACTCCTCCTCGGGCACGTGCCGCCGCATGCCGTCGTCGCTGACGAAGCCGGTGACGTAGCGCAGCTCCCGGGTCAGGCGCTCGGTGTGCCGGCGGGAGACGTACTCGAACGGCCCCCCGTCGAGGTCGACGTCGTTGAGCCACACCAGGATCTTGAACATCCGGTGGTCCTCCACGTCGCGGTGCCACTGGCGCACGCCGACCGGCCGCGCGGTCGCGTGCTCGCACCGGACGTCCGCGCCGTAGTAGCGGACCGGGAGGCCGAGGTGGGCCTCGGCGAGGTCGAGCAGCTCCCTCTCCAGCCCCCACTGCCAGACGCCGGGCGTGGCCAGCACGTCGTCGAGGGGCGGCCGGCTGGTGTCGGCGCCCGGGACCGCGTGCCGCGCCGTGTCGGCGGTCAGCGACTCCAGCCCCGCCCGCAGCTGCGCGGTGCCGGGCAGGCCCAGGCGGTCGAGGGTGGTGACGCACACGCCCTCCTCGCGGAGCGCGGTGAGGACGTCGGCGCGGCCGTCGGCGAGGACGGGGACGTGCGGCCGGTGCCGCTGCAGGCGCCGGCGGTACCGCCGCGCGGACAGCTCCCGGGCCGGGGCGACCCGTCCCAGCACCTCCCGCTTGACCCGGTTCCCGGCGCGGACGGCGACATCCAGCACGGCGTTCCTCCACGAGCGTGTCGGCCCTCCCGGCCGGAGGGCGCCTCCCAAGATCGCCGGGCACGCTAGCGAGGGCCGTCGGCGTGGCGCGACCCCCGTCGCCACCGTCAGGCGGACGTTCTCGTCCGGTCAGCGACGGGCGGTCCGCGACGGGCACCCCGGCCCGTCGCGTAGGATGGGCAGTCGCCCGGCGAGGGAGCGGCCCGTCCGACTCCGTGATCGACGTGCGTGTGCTCCGACCGAGGTGTGCCGCGCGCGGCCGCCGGCACACCGGCCGATCCACCTGAGGAGCACACCGTGGCTGACCACCGCCTCGTCGCCGAGGCCCGCACCGAGTTCGGCAAGGGCAGCGCCCGCCGGACCCGCCGCGCGGGCCGCATCCCCGCCGTCCTGTACGGGCACGGCCAGGACGTCGTCCACCTGTCGCTGCCGGCCCGCGAGTTCGCCGCGGTCCTGCGCAACGGCGGCGCCAACGCCCTGATCACCGTCGTCCTCGACGGCACCGAGCAGCTCGCGCTCACCAAGTCGGTGCAGCGCGACCCGCTGACCCGCGTGCACGAGCACGTCGACCTCCTCGTCGTCCGCCGCGGCGAGCGGGTCACCGTCGACGTCCCGGTGACCGTCGTGGGCGAGGCCGCCGCCGAGACCCTGGTCAGCGTCGAGCTGAACACCGTCTCGGTCGAGGCGCCCGCCACCGCCATCCCCGAGACCGTCGAGGTCGACGTCACCGGCCGCGAGGCCGGCAACGGCATCCACGCCGGCGAGCTGACCCTCCCCGGCGGGGCCACCGTGCTCACCGACGCCGAGGCCCTGGTCGTCAACGTCATGGCCGCCCCGACCGCCGAGCAGCTCGACGCCGAGATCGCCGAGGCCGAGGCCGAGGCCGGCATCGAGCGCGAGGAGTCCGCGCCGGCCGAGGAGAGCACCGGCCTGGGCGACGTCGTGCCCGAGCCGCAGGCCGAGGGCGGCGGCGAGTCGATCGAGTCGACCGAGAACAGCTGAGGTCCCCGCTGACCGAGAGCACGTCCCGCAGGGGCGCCGGCGCACCCGCCGGCGCCCCTGCGGCGTCCCCGCCCTCCGCGGGCCCCTTCCTCGTCGTGGGGCTGGGCAACCCCGGTCCCGGCTACGCCGGCAACCGGCACAACGTCGGGGCGGTGGTGCTCGACGAGCTCGCCGCCCGCGCCGGCGTGCGGCTGTCCCCGGGCAAGGGCAAGCGCGCCCGCACCCTGATCGGCGAGGGCCGGCTGGCCGGCCGCCGCGTCGTCCTCGCCCGGCCGACGACGTACATGAACGAGTCCGGCGGCCCGGTGCGCGGGCTGCTCGACTACCACTCCATCCCGGCGACCGACCTCGTCGTCGTGCACGACGAGCTCGACATCCCCTTCGCCGCGGTGCGGCTCAAGCGCGGCGGCGGCGAGGGCGGGCACAACGGCCTGCGCTCGATCAGCCGGTCCACCGGCACCCGGGAGTACCTGCGGGTGCGGGTCGGCATCGGCCGCCCGCCGGGCCGCCAGGACCCCGCCGACTTCGTCCTCCGGGACTTCTCCGCGACCGAGCGCAAGGAGCTCGACCTGCTGGTCGCCGAGGCCGCCGACGCCGCCGAGGAGCTGCTGGCCTCCGGCCTGGAGGCGGCCCAGAACGTCGTCCACCCGCGCACCTGAGGTCCGCGCCCGGTCTCCCCATCGGGTGAACGGTCACGCTCCGCATTGACCCGGACGTGACTCTCTGTGAACGTCCTCCGTGCGTTCGGGGGACGCGAGCCGGTAGAGGCGCCACGACGGCGCACCGTGCGTGACTGCCGCCCCCCGTGCACACGTGGAGTGACGAGGGGGAGACCGTGCTGCTGGACCACCGAGGATCCGGACCGGGGAGCACCACGCGGGCGCTGCCGGTCCCGCGGCCGGCGCCCGAGTTGCCCGGCGGCGGCCTGCGGGCCGTCCGGCGGCCACCCGTCCGCCGCTGGGTCGGCCGCTACTCCGCCTCACTGCACGTCCTCGACCTCGCCGCGGCCGCGCTGGCCACCGCCGCCGTGGTGCTGGCCGCGCCGGTGACCCCGGCCGCCGGCTCGCCGCTCGTCCTCACCGCGGGCGCGCTCGTGCTCGCCTGGCCCCTGCTGCTGCTGGCCACCGGCGCCCACGAGGAACGGGTGTTCGGCACCGGCAGCGACGAGTACCGGCGGGTCGGCCGGGCCGGCTTCCTGCTCCTGGCCCTGACCAGCGTCGCCGCCTTCGCCGGCGACCTCGGGCTCAGCCGCGGGCTCGTGCTGCCGGCGGTGCCGGCGCTCACCGTGCTCACCCTCGCCGGCCGCTACGCCGCCCGGTGCACACTGCGCCGGCTGCGCGCGAACGGTGCCTGCACCAAGCGGGTCGTCGTCGTCGGCCGTGGCGGGGCCGTCGTCGAGCTGGCCACCGCCGTGACCCGCGAGAACTACGCCGGCCTCGAGGTCGTCGGTGCCTGCGTCACCCCGGAGAGCCGCACCCGCGTCGCCGAGGTGCTCGGCGTCCCGGTCAGCGGCCTCGACGACGTCGCCGCGACCGCCGAGCGGCTGGGCGCCGACACCGTCGCGGTCACCTCGGCCAGCGAGACCGCCGCCGAGTACCTGCGCCGGCTGTCCTGGCAGCTGGAGGGCACCGGCATCGAGCTGCTCGTCGCGCCCGGCCTCATCGAGGTCGCCGGCCCGCGGCTGCACATCCGCCCGTTCGAGGGGCTGCCCCTGCTGTCGGTCGAGCAGCCGCGCTTCGGCGGCTGGGGCCGGCTGGTCAAGGGCGGCGTCGACCGCGCCGTCGCGGCCCTGGCGCTGGTCGTGCTGGCCCCGCTGCTGCTGGGGCTGGCGCTGGCCGTGCGGCTGGACAGCCCCGGGCCGGTGCTCTACCGCCAGGAGCGGGTCGGGGTGAACGGCCGCCGCTTCACGATGCTGAAGTTCCGCAGCATGGTGGTCGACGCCGACCGCCAGGTGGAGGCGCTGCAGGCGGAGAACATCTCCGACGGGCTGCTGTTCAAGATGCGGACCGACCCGCGGGTCACCCGCGTCGGCCGCTGGCTGCGCCGGCTGTCCCTCGACGAGCTGCCGCAGCTGCTCAACGTGCTCGGGGGCTCGATGTCCCTCGTCGGGCCGCGGCCGCCGCTGCCGCGCGAGGTCGCCCGCTACGACTCCTCGGTCAGCCGGCGGCTGCTGGTCCGCCCCGGCCTCACCGGCCTGTGGCAGATCTCCGGCCGCAGCGACCTGTCGTGGGAGGAGTCGGTCCGCCTCGACCTGCGCTACGTCGAGAACTGGTCGCTGGCCCTCGACACGCTGATCCTCGTCAAGACCTTCCGCGCGGTGCTCAGCCGCTCCGGCGCCTACTAGCCGCGCCGGCCTCCCCCTCCTCTCACCCCCAGCCCACCCCGGCGGGGGAGGAGGCGCGACCCCGCAGCTCCCTAGCGTCGATCCGCGCCCCGTGCGTGGAGCCGGCCGACCGCCGTGGCACCGACAGGAGGACGGACCGATGGACCGCTCGAGCACCGACCGCGTGAGCATCGCCCTCGTGGGCACCCGCGGGGTGCCGGCGCGCTACGGCGGCTTCGAGACCGCCGTCGAGGAGGTGGGCCGCCGGCTCGCCGACCGCGGCCACCGGGTCGTCGTCTACTGCCGCACTCCGCCCGGCGCGCAGGAGGAGCCCCCGGCCGAGCACCTCGGCATGGAACTGGTGCACCTGCCCGCCGCGCGCCGCCGGTCGCTGGAGACCCTCAGCCACACCGCCCTGTCGGTGCGCCACCTGCTCGCCCACCGCACCGACGCCGCCATCGTCTTCAACGCGGCCAACGCGCCGCTGCTGCCGGCCCTGCGCGCCGCCCGGATCCCCGTCGCCACCCACGTCGACGGCCTGGAGTGGCGGCGGGCCAAGTGGGGCCCGGTGGGGCGCCGGTACTACCGCGTCGCCGAGTCGCTGGCGGTCCGCTGGTCGGACGTGCTCATCGCCGACGCCGAGGGCATCGCGGAGTACTACCGCGAGGCCTTCGCCGCCCCGACGACGCTGCTCACCTACGGCGCCCCGCTCATCGCGCCCGGCGCGGACGAGCTGGCCCGGGTCGGCCTCGAGCCCGGCGGCTACCACCTGGTCGTGGCCCGGTTCGAGCCGGAGAACCACGTCGACGTCATCGTCGAGGGCTACGCCGCCAGCGGGGCCACCAAGCCGCTGGTCGTGGTCGGCTCGGCGCCCTACGCCGACGAGTACACCCGCCGGGTGCACGCGCTGGCCGACGAGCGGGTCCGCTTCCTCGGTGGCGTCTGGGACCAGGAGCTGCTCGACCAGCTCTACGCCCACTGCGCCACCTACCTGCACGGGCACTCCGTGGGCGGCACCAACCCCTCGCTGCTGCGCGCGATCGGCGCCGGCGCGGCGGTCACCGCCTTCGACGTCGACTTCAACCGCGAGGTGGTCCGCGACTCGGGCCGCTTCTTCCGCACGCCGCAGGACGTCGCCCGACAGCTGGCCGCCGTCGAGGCCGACCCCGAGGGCACCCGCCGGGCCGGCGAGCGCGCCCGCGTCCTCGCCCGGCGCTACGACTGGGACGAGGTCGCCGACGGCTACGAGCGGCTCGCCCGGCGCCTCGCCGCGCGCGACGTGCCCCGCCGGCGGCCCAGCGGCCGGCGCACCCCGACCGACGCGGACGCACCGGCCGGCCGGCCGGGCACCGCGACGCCGACCGCCGACGTGGTGCCGCTGCACCCGCCGGCGCGGTCACGGCACTGGGGACACGACGAGCACCTCCCGGCGGCCCAGCAGTGAGCCGGGGACGGCAGGAGGCGCTCCCGCGGGAGCGCGGAGGAGGGGGAACCGCAGTGTCGGAGAAGGAGCCGCGTCCGGCGGCGTCGTCGCCCAGGCGGCTGGTGCTCGCCCTGGCCGCGGTGGTGCTCGTCGCCGTCGTCGCCGGGGTGCTGCTGGTGCGCGGGGGCGGGACCGGGGACGGGGAGGACCCGGGCGGGTCCGCCGCCGCGCCGTCGTCGGCGACGACGGCGGCCGAGCCGTCGCTGGAGGCCACCGTCCCCGGGGCGGAGGCCAGCGCGCCCACCGAGGACGCGCAGCCCGTCGTCGACGAGCTGCCGCCCGGCCTGCCGCCGGTCCCGCTCGACCAGCCGGCCGACGCCGGGGACGGCGTCACCGCCACGGTCTCCTCGATCGAGGCCGTCGACGGCGTCGGCGCGGGCCGGGGCAACGTGTCCGGGCCGGCCCTGCGGGTGACCGTGCGCATCACCAACGGCACGCCCGAGGCGGTCGACCTCGGCGGCGTCGCGGTCGACCTGACCCACGGCGCCGACGCGGTGCCGGCGTCCCCGCTCGACGACCCGTCGCAGGCGCCGTTCGCGGGCTCGGTCGAGCCGGGGGCGACCGCGCAGGGGGTCTACGTGTTCCGCGTCCCGCCGGACGACCGCGACCCCGTCACGGTCTCCGTCGGCTACCGCGCCGGCGCACCCTTCATGGTCTTCACCGGCCCGGCCGCCTGAGGCCCCTCCGCCCGACGTCCGACCCGGGTCCCGGCTCCGGCCGGGGCCCTGGTCGACGTTCTCGCATCCATCACCCACGGTGATGAAGATCGGCTCCCGCCTGGCCGTTTCCTGCGCCGTTGTCGCCGTATCGGGGGATGGGGCCGTCTCATCGTCACGCTTAGTGTTCATCCGCCTGGCCCGAGGACGGCCATGCGCTCCACGCGAAACACGGGGGACCCACTCATGTCAGCACGCACGGCCGCCTCGCCGCGGGCACTCCTCGCCGGCCTCCTCGCGACCCTGCTCCTCGCCGGTGTCCTGGGCGGGTTGGTCCCCGGCACCGCCCGCGCGGACTGGGCGCCGCTGAACCCGGCCGCCCCCGCCACCCCGGCCACCGTGACGGCCGACGCGCTGCCCACCGTGCAGATCAACGGCGTCGTCTGGGCCCAGGCGGTCGTGGGCAACACCGTCTACGTCGGCGGTGACTTCACCCGGGCCCGCCCCGCCGGTGCCGCCCCGGGCACGTCGGAGACCCCCCGCAGCTACCTGCTGGCCTACGACATCCGCACCGGGGAGCTCATCTCCTCCTTCGCGCCGTCGCTCGACGGCCAGGTCCTGGCGATCACCGCCTCGCCCGACGGCTCGCGCATCTACGTCGGCGGCGACTTCGGCCGGGTCAACGGCCAGGTCCGCAGCCGGATCGCCGCCTTCAGCACCACCACCGGCCAGCTGGTGTCCGAGTTCCGGCCGGCCGTCTCCGGCCAGGTCATGGCCATCGCCGCGTCGAACTCGACGGTGTACTTCGGCGGCAGCGTGACCGCCGTGGGCTCGGTCGCCCGCACCCGCCTGGCCGCGGTGAGCGCCGCCACCGGCGCCCTGCTCACCTGGGCCCCGCAGCCGGGCCCCAACACCGGGACGAGCAACCACGTCATGGCGATGGTGCTCACCGGCGCCGACCAGCTGGTCGTCGCCGGCCGGTTCAACACCCTCAACGGCCAGGCGGCCACCGGCGTCGGTGCCCTGAACACCTCCACCGGCGCCACCCGGCCCTTCGCCGTCAACCAGCTGGTCACCAACAACGGGCCCAACGGGGCGATCAACAGCCTCACGGTCGCCAACGGCGTGGTCTACGGCACCGGCTACGACTACTTCGGCACGGGCAACCTCGAGGGCACCTTCGCCGCGCGGGCCGACGGCGGCACGCCGGTCTGGTTCGCCGACTGCCGCGGTGACCACTACTCCGTGCACGTGTCCGGCGGCGCCGTCTACACGGCCTCGCACGCCCACGACTGCGCCAACATCGGCGGCTTCCCCGAGCAGACGCCCGACCGCGTGCACATGTTCGGCAACGCGGTCTCCGTGGCGGCGACCGGGACGGTGCAGCGCATCAGCGAGCTGCGCAACAACACCCGGCTGGTCGGGCAGCCCGCCCCCTCCCTCCTCCCGTGGGACCCGGCCTTCCAGGCCGGCACCTTCACCGGCCAGTTCCAGGCCGGCTGGTCGGTCAGCGGCAACGGCGACTACGTCGTCTACGGCGGCGAGTTCCCCGTGGTGAACGGCGTCGGCCAGCAGGGCCTCGTCCGCTTCGCCGTCCCGGCCCTGGCGCCCAAGACGGTCGGCCCGGCCACCAGTCGGCCCTTCACGCTGACCCCCACCATGGTGCCCGGCGCCGTCCGGCTGAACTGGCCGTCGGTGACCGACCGCGACAACGAGAACCTGACCTACCGCGTGTACCGGGACACCGACACGTCCGCGCCGGTCTGCGAGGCGACCCGGCCGACGCGCTGGTGGGACCTGCCGACCTTCGGCTGCGTGGACACCGGCGCCGCGGCGGGCTCGCACCGCTGGCTGGTGACGGTCGGCGACCCCGCCGGCAACCGGCTCACCTCCTCCTGGGTCACGGCCACGGTGCCCGCCGCCAGCAGCGGCGCGAACCGCGCCTACGCCCGCGCGGTCGCGGCCGACGGCGCCCTAGACCACTGGTACCTCGGTGAGGCCTCCGGCAACATCGCCTACGACTACGCAGGGCCCCGCGACCTCACCGTCGGCGGCGGCGTGACCCGGCAGGCGGCCGGCGCCATCCAGGGCGACGCGAACACGGCGTCGGCCTTCAACGGCACCTCCTCGGGCTCGGCGTCCACCGGCACGGCCGTGCCGTCCCCGCAGGTCTTCAGCGTGGAGGCGTGGTTCCAGACCACCTCGACCGCCGGCGGCAAGATCATCGGGTTCGGTGACCGCACCAGCGGCCTGAGCGGCCTCTACGACCGGCAGGTCTACATGGACACGGCCGGCCGGGTGACCTTCGGCATCTGGAACGGCGCCCTGCAGCTGGTCACCAGCCCGACCGCCTACAACGACGGCCGCTGGCACCACGTGGTCGGCACCATGAGCCCCGCGGGCGTCTCCCTGTACGTCGACGGCGCCCTCGTCGGGACGAAGGCCGGCTCCTTCCGCGCCCAGCAGTTCACCGGCTACTGGCGGATCGGTGGGGACAACATGAACGGCTGGACCCCCGGCGGCGCCGCGTGGTTCAACGGCCGCATCGACGAGGTCGCCGTGTACCCCACCGCGCTCTCGCTGCAGCAGGTGTCCACCCACACCGCCCTCGGCCGCGGCCAGAACCAGGCCCCGACCGCGTCCTTCACCACCCAGGTCGCCGACCTCACCGCGCGGGTCGACGCCGCCGGCTCCACCGACCCCGAGGGCGTCCTCCGCTCCTACGCGTGGGACTTCGGCAACGGCGCCACCGCCACCGGGGTGACCGCGTCGCACACCTACGCGGCGCCGGGCACCTACACGGTGCGGCTGACCGTCACCGACGGTGGCGGCCTGACGGCCACGACCACCCGGACCGTCACCGTGACCGCGGCCCCGACCGGCCCCGGCTCCGTCGCGGCCGACTCCTTCGGCCGGGAGGTGGCCTCCGGCTGGGGGACCGCCGAGCGGGGCGGCGCCTGGACGACGACGGGTTCCGCGTCGGTGACCGGCGGTGCCGGCCGGCTCAGCGGCGCCCCGGGCCAGAGCACCTCGGCGGTGCTGCCGGCCGTCAACCGCACCGACGTGGCGGTGCAGGCGGCCCTGACGCTGCCCTCACTGGCCACCGGCGGCGGCACCTACGTCAGCCTGGTGACGCAGAAGGTCGGCCTCAACGACTACCGGGTCAAGCTGCGGTACCGCTCCGACGGGCAGGTCGAGGTCATGCTCGCCCGCACGGTGGCCGACACCGAGACCGTCCTCGGCGGCTACCAGCTGCCCGGCGGCTACGCCGCGGGCACCCCGCTGACGGTGCGGTTCGAGACCAGCGGCGGCGCGCCGACGACCCTCAAGGTCAAGGTGTGGCGGGCCGGCACGGCCGAGCCGACAGCCTGGGGCCTGACCCGGACCGACGACACCGCGACGCTGCAGCGCCCGGGCGCGCTCTCGCTGGAGACCTACGTCTCCGGCAGCGCGACGGCCGCCTCGGTGGTCCGCGTCGACGACCTGCGGGCCGAGCCGGCCGGCGCGGTGGTCGAGGTGCCCAACCAGGCGCCGGTGGCGGCGTTCACCGCGACCCCGACGCAGCTGACCGTGGCCGTGGACGGGTCGGGCTCGACCGACGACGCCGCGGTGACCGGGTACGCCTGGGACTTCGGTGACGGCGGCACCGCGACCGGGGCGTCCGCGTCGCACACCTACGCCGCGGCGGGCACCTACACGGTGCGGCTGACGGTGTCCGACGCCGCGGGCCTGACCGGGACCACCACCCGGTCGGTGACCGTCACCGCGCCGCCCACCGGCCCGCAGCCCGGTGCGCCGATCGCGGCCGACGCCTTCGGCCGCGAGGTCGCCTCCGGCTGGGGGACGGCCGAGGTCGGCGGGGCGTGGACCACGTCCGGCACGACGTCGGTGACCGGCGGTGCCGGCCAGCTCAGCGGCGCCCGCGGCCAGGGCACGACGGCGGTGCTGCCCGCGGTCAACCGGACCGACGTCGTCGTGCAGGCGACCGTGACGCTGCCGCAGCTCGCCACCGGCGGCGGCACCTACGTCAGCTTCGCCAACCGCCAGGTCGGGCTCACCGACTACCGGGTCAAGATGCGCTACCGCGCCGACGGCCAGGTCGAGGTCATGCTCGTCCGGATGGTCGACGACACGGAGACGATCCTGGGCGGCTACCTCCTGGCCGGCGGCTACAGCGCCGGCACCCCGCTCACGGTCCGCTTCGAGACCAGCGGCACGGGCACCACGACCGCCCAGGTCAAGGTGTGGCGGGCCGGCACGGCCGAGCCGACGGCCTGGGGCCTGACCCGGACCGACGACACCGCGGCCCTGCAGCGCCCGGGTGCGGTCGGGCTCGAGACCTACGTCTCCGGCAGCGCGACGGCCACCTCGGTGGTCCGCGTGGACGACCTGCGGGTCGACCCGGCCGGCACGACCAGCCCCTCGCCGACGCCGCAGAACCAGGCGCCGGTGGCGGCCTTCACCGCCACGCCCTCGGGCCTGACCGTGGCCGTCGACGGGTCGGGCTCCACCGACGACGCCGCGGTGACCGGGTACGCCTGGGACTTCGGGAACGGGGCGACCGCGACCGGGGCGTCCGCGTCGCACACCTACGCCGCGGCGGGCACCTACACGGTGCGGCTGACCGTGACCGACGCCGCGGGTCTGACCGGCACCACCACCCGGTCGGTGACCGTGACGGCCGCGCAGCCGCCGCAGAACCAGGCGCCGGTGGCGGCCTTCACCGCCACGCCCTCGGGCCTGACCGTGGCCGTCGACGGGTCGGGCTCGACCGACGACGCCGCGGTGACCGGGCACGCCTGGGACTTCGGTGACGGCGGCACCGCCACCGGGGCGACCGCGTCGCACACCTACGCCGCGGCGGGCACCTACACGGTGCGGCTGACCGTGACCGACGCCGCGGGCCTGACCGGGACCACCACCCGGTCGGTGACCGTCACCGCGCCGCCCACCGGCCCGCAGCCCGGCACGCCGCTGGCCGCCGACGCCTTCGAGCGCCAGGTCACCGGTGGGTGGGGCACGGCCGACACCGGCGGCCCGTGGGTCATCGGCGGCCCGGCGGCCAACGCCTCCGTCGCCGGCGGGCAGGGCCAGCTGCTGGTGCCGGCCGCGCAGTCGAACACGGCCGCCCTGACGCAGCTCTCCCGCCAGGACGTCGCGGTGCAGGTGGCGCTGACGCTGCCGCAGGCACCTACCGGGGGCGGCGTCTACGTCGGCCTGGCCACCCGCACGGTCGGCCTCACCGACTACCGGGCCAAGCTGCGGTTCCGTGCCGACGGCCAGGTCGAGGTCATGCTGGTCCGGACGGTGGACGACCAGGAGACGATCCTGGGCGGCTACCTGCTGCCCGGCGGCTACAAGCCCGGCACGTCGCTGACCGTCCGGTTCGAGAGCGCGGGCACCGGCACCACCACCCTGCGGGTCAAGGCGTGGGCCACCGGCACCGCCGAGCCGGCGGCCTGGGCGCTGGTCCGCACCGACGACGCCGCGGTGCTGCAGCGCGCCGGCACGGTCCTGCTCGACCAGTACGTGTCGGCTTCCGCCACCGCCCCCACCGCCGTCCGGTTCGACCAGCTCTGGGTCGGCGAGGCGGGCACGGCACCGGCCGCACCGTGACCGACACTGCCGTCGTGTCACCGGAGAACACCCTCCGCCTCCGGGCCGCCGCTCCCCGCGGCGGCCCGGAGGGGCTGGGCCTGGTCGTCGTCAACTACGGCTCCAGCGCGCTGCTGCGCCGGAACCTGGCGGCGGCGGGGCCGCTCGGCCCGCACGTGCGCGTCGTGGTGGTGGACAACCACAGCACCGACGCCGAGCGCGCCGCGGTCACCGCGCTGGCCGCCGAGCACGGCTGGGAGCTGGTGGCGCTCCCGGACAACCGCGGGTTCGGCGCGGCCACCAACGCCGGGTTCGCCCGGGCCCGCGAGCTCGGCTGCGCCACCTTCTGCTGCCTGAACCCCGACGCCTCGGTGACCCCCGCGGTGCTCGAGGAGCTGCGCGTGGCCAGCCTGGCCGACCCGCTCGCGGTCATCGCCCCGCGCATCGTCGACTCGGCCGGGACGACGGTCTTCGCCGGCTCGACGCTGGGCCTGCGGGACGGCCGCACCGGCGCGCCGCACAGCCCCACCCGCTCGCGCGGGCCGGTCGAGGACTGGCTGACCGGGGCCTGCCTGGTCGTGTCGGCGGAGATGGCCGACCGGCTCGGCGGTGGCTACGACGAGGGCTACTTCCTCTACTGGGAGGACGTCGACCTCAGCCACCGCGCGCTGGCCGCCGGCGGCTCGCTCGTCGTCCGCACCGACCTCGTCGCCGTCCACGACGAGGGCGGCACGCAGGGGGAGCGCCGGGGCGAGGCCAAGTCCGACCTCTACTACCGCTACAACTGCCGCAACCGCCTGGTGTTCGCGGCGCGCAACCTGTCCCGCCGGCAGCTGCTCGGCTGGCTGCTGCGCACGCCGCGGGTCAGCTGGGAGATCCTGCTGCGCGGCGGCCGCCGTCAGCTCGTGCACTCGCCCCGCCCGCTGGCCGCCGCGGTCCGGGGCAGCCTCGAGGGCGCGGCGATCGCCCTCGCCGCGCTGGTCCGCGGCCCCTCATCCCCGCCCGTCGGGGTGAGGCGCGCGCCGGCTCCCCGGTGATGGGATGCGGGGCGTGACCGCCACGACCCCGGTGACCTCGACCTCCGGCCTGCCCGACCCGGGCGGCGTGCGGGTCACCGTCGCCGTCCCGACGTTCCGGCGCCCGGACGAGCTGCGCGACCTGCTGCCGCGGCTGCTCGAGCACGTGGCCGAGGTGACCGCCGGCGGCCGGTACGCCGCGGAGGTGCTGGTCGTCGACAACGACCCCGCCGGGACCGGTGCCGCGCTCGCGGCGGCCGTCCCCGGCGTCCGCGCCGTCGTCGAGCCCCGGCCGGGCATCGCCGCGGTGCGCAACCGGGCGCTCGACGAGGCCGCCGGATCGCGGCTGCTCGCCTTCATCGACGACGACGAGCGGCCCTGCGAGCACTGGCTGGCCGCGCTGCTGACCACCTGGGAGGACTCCGGCGCCGCCGCGGTGTCGGGGCGGATCCTGGCCGAGTACCCCGGTCCGGTCGACCCCTGGATCCTCGCCGGCCGCTTCTTCGTCCGCCGCCGGATGCCCACGGGCACCGCGATCGACGTGGCTGCCACCGGTAACCTGCTCCTCGACCTCGACCAGGTCCGCGCCGCGGGTACCCGCTTCGAGTCGGCCCTGGGCCTGGCCGGCGGGGAGGACACGCTGTTCAGCCGCTCGCTGGCGCACGCGGGCGCCCGCATGGTCTGGTGCGACGAGTCGGCCGCGGTCGACCGCGTGCCGGCCGAGCGGACGACCCGCCGCTGGGTGCTCACCCGCGCCTGGAGCCACGGCAACGCCACGGTGCTGACCGAGCTGCGGCTCACCGCCGGCACCGCCGCCCGGCTCCGGATCCGCGCCCGCGGCCTGGTGCGCGGGCTGGTCCGGATCGGCGGCGGAGGGGCCCGCTGGGTCCTGGGCCGGGGGACCGGCTCGGCGACCCACCAGGCCCGCGGGGCCCGCGCGTTCTTCCGCGGCCTCGGCATGGCCGGCGGCGCGCTCGGCGTCGTCTACGAGGAGTACGCCCGCGACGGGCGCCGGTGGCGCCTGGGCCGGGTCGCCCCCCGGTGAGCGCCACCCTCCTGGCCGCGCGCGCCGCCCGGCGTCGCGCCCTGACGCTGGCGCGCCGGGCCGCCGGCCCCGTCGCCGGGTCGATCGTGTCGGTCCGGACGGCGGCGCCGTCGGTGGCGCTGACCTTCGACGACGGCCCGGAGCCCGGCGGCACCGACCGGGTGCTCGCCGCGCTGGCCGACGCCGGCGCCACCGCCACCTTCTTCGTGCTCCTGACCCGGGTGCGCCGGTACCGCTCGCTGTTCGACGAGGTCGTCGCGGCCGGCCACGAGGTGGCGCTGCACGGCGTCGACCACCGCCCGCTGCCCACGCTGCCGGCGCACGAGGTCGGGCCGCTGCTGCGCGCCGGCCGCGCCGAGCTCGAGGACGCCCTCGGCCGCGCCGTCCGCTGGCACCGCCCGCCCAACGGGCGGCAGACGCCGCGGACCTGGCGCGCGGTCACCGGCGCCGGACTGACCCCCGTGCTGTGGGGGCCGACCACCTGGGACTGGCGGGACGTGCCGCACGAGCGGCGCCTGGCGAAGGCCCGGGAGGGGCTGCACCGCGGGGCGGTCGTGCTCGCGCACGACGGCTTCGCCGGCCCCGAGGACGGCGCCGACGACGGCCCGGCGCCGGTGCTGGACAAGGGCCGGCTGGTCCGCGAGGTGCTCGACGGGTACGCGGCCGACGGGCTGCGCGCCCGGTCGCTGGGCGAGGTCCTGGCCGAGGGCGCCGCCGTCCGCGAGGCCCGCTTCGTCCGCTGAGGTCCCCCGGCCCCGCCGGTGTCTCAGCGGCGCAGGGCCGCCCGCGCCCGCCGGTAGGCGGCCACGTGGGCGCGCCCGGCGTCGTCCCACTCCCGCCGGGACAGGTCCGGCGCGGCCGCCGGGGGCTGCGCGCGCAGCCGGGCGAGCGTGCCGGTCAGGTGCGCGCCGGTCAGCGGCGGCGTGTAGGTGTGCACCCAGCCGGCCCCGACCTCCTCGGCCAGCCGGCGGTTGACCGCGTTGTCCGGCACGAGGACCGGGGTGTCGAGGGACAGCGCCGCCAGCGCCCCGCCGGAGTTGTGCATCTCGCGGTAGGGCAGCACCACGAGCTCGGCGCCGGTGATCTCACCGACCAGGTCGGCGTCGGGGACGAAGCCCAGGGACAGGCTGATCCGGGGGTCGGCCGCCGCGGCCTCCCGCAGCCGCTCGGCCAGCCCGTCGGACGTCGGCCGGCCGGCGATGCGCAGGCTCAGCTCCTCGTCGGTCGTCTCGCCGAAGGCCTCCACCAGCCGGTCGACGCCCTTGTAGCGGCGCACCTGCCCGACGAAGGCGAGCCGGCCGGGGCGGCGGTCCCGGCGCGGGTGTGCGGCGTACCAGTCGCGGTAGTGGCCGTGCACGATCGTCTCCACGGGCGTGCCGGCGTCGAGCTCGGTGCTGTCGTTGATCCGGATCCGCGACGCGGTGACCCGCTCGGCCCACCGCAGCAGCACCCGCTCGCGCCGGGAGATGCCCTCGGGCAGCTCGAGGTTGTGCACCGTGCGCACCAGCGGCACGCGGGTGACCCGGAGGCGGAGCAGGAGGAGCACGAACAGCGCCTGGCGGACGAGCTTCTTCAGCGGGCCGTTGCCGTCGACGAGGATCTCCGGCCAGTGGGCGTGGAAGGCGTCGTAGCGGGCGGTCAGGGCCCGCCGCCAGGAGAAGGTGAGCACCCGCGTGCCGGGCACGGCGGCCAGGGCGTCCCGCAGCATCACGACGTAGGGGTTCGTCGTCTCCCGCGGCTCGGGGAAGGACTGCAGGACGGTGAGGGGCCGGCGCTGCGCGGCGGCCGGGACGTCGGCGCTCATGGCCGCGGGATCCTCCTGGGTCGGGGAAGGGGCGGGCCGGGCCGCCGGCACGGCGGTCACCGCCGGACCATCGAGCGGCCGAACGCGAGCACGCCTGCGAGGTCGGCCCGCACGGTGCGGGAGACGGCGGCCGCCAGGGCGAGCACCGCGGCCCCGGCGAGGACGGCGAGCAGCAGGACCACGGTGGTGGGCAGCGCCCCGGCGGCCAGGGTGACCAGCCAGGCGGCGACCCCGGCGGGGACCGCGCAGCCGAGGACGCGCAGCGCCCCGCCCGCGAGCGTCCGCCCGGGGAAGTCGGTGATCCGCGAGAGCCACCACAGCGACAGCGGCCACTCCAGGCAGGCCGCCAGCGCGTAGCCCGCCGCCACGCCGACGACCCCCCAGGCGCTGCCGGCCAGCACGCAGGCCAGGCGCAGCACCGAGGTGCCCACGGTGTAGCGGAACAGCTGGGCGCCCAGGCCGCGGGACAGGTAGACCCACAGGCCGACGAAGGCCAGCGTCTGGGACGCCGCGGCCACGGCGAGCAGCGCGAGGATCGGCGCGACCCCGGACCAGCGCGGTCCCAGCAGCAGCTCCACCAGCGGCCCGGCGGCCCCGGCCACCACGCCCAGCGAGACGACGATCGGGACGCCGAGGGCCAGCTGCCCGCGGCGCAGGTACTCGTCGAAGCGCTCGCGGTCGTCCTGCAGCCGCGCCAGCACCGGCAGGGCGACGGTGGTGGCGGGGGAGCGCAGCTGGTTCAGCGGGGTCATCAGCAGCTGGAAGCCGCGGTTGTAGAGCCCGAGCGCGGCCGCGTCGAAGCGCAGGCCGACGGTGACCGTGTCGACGTTGTTGCCGGCGTAGTTGACCAGCTGGGTGCCCACCAGGTGCAGCCCCAGCGTCAGGAAGGGCCGCAGGCCGGGGGTGCGGCGCGGGCGGCCGGGCCACCAGCGCGCCGGGACGGCGACCAGGACCAGCAGGAGCGCGGACTGGACCAGCTGCTGGGCGACCAGCGCCCAGTACCCGGCCCCCAGCGCGGCCGCGGCGATCGCCACCGCCGCCGCGGTGGTCTGCGCGGCGACGTCGGCGGTCACCAGGGCCCCGAAGCGCATCTCGCGGGTCAGGGTCACCCGGTACTGGGTGGCCATCCCGTTGAGGACGAAGGTGGCCGACAGCGCACAGGCGATCCCGGTCAGCGCCGGGCGGTCGAACAGGCCGGCCAGCAGCCCGGAGCCGGCGACGACGACCAGGCACAGCAGCACGCCGATCGCGGTGTTGATCCAGAACAGCGCGTCGCGGGTGTCCTCGGACAGCTCCGGCGCGCGGATCGCCGCGGTGCTCAGGCCGAAGTCGCGGACGATCTCCCCGATGCCGACGACGACGAGCACGATGGCCAGCAGGCCGTAGTCCTCCGGCAGCAGCAGCCGCGCGAGCACCAGGATCGAGCCGAACTGCACCACGGTGCGCAGCGCCTGCCCGACCAGCGTGATGCCGGCGGCCCGCGCGGCGCGCGGCGCGGCCGGCGGGCGCGGGGTCTCCGTGGCGGTCACGGCCGGACCGCCCCGGCCGGCACGGCGAGCGGCACGGGGACGGCGTCGCGCGCCGCCGGACCCGCCGGGTCCGGGTCCCCGGCCCGGGGGGCGGCCGAGCCGAGCAGCACGAGCGCGACGAAGAGCACCGCCGTGGCGTTCCACTCCAGCAGGTCGAACGACATCACCATGCCGACGAGCAGGAGCGCGGCCGGGCGCACCTCGGGGACGCCGCGCAGCAGGCCGACGACGACCAGCGCCAGCAGCGCGGCGAGGCCCACCAGCCCCGCGAGGGCGAAGGTGGTCACGAGCTGGTTGTCGACGGCGAAGAAGCCGTCGAGCTGCAGCAGGCCGGAGGCGAACAGGTCGTCCAGCGACCCCGTCCCGCTGCCGAGGAGGGTCTGCTCCACCGGGCGGTCGAGCAGCCGCCCGGCGGCGTCCAGCGCGGCCAGCCGGTGCGTCAGCGACCCGGTGCCCTCGAGGCTGGCGACCACCGTGAGCCGGGTGTCGCGCAGGAGGAGCACCGCCCCGGCCAGGGCGAGCACGACCAGCACGCGGGCGGTGGCGCCGATCCGCAGCGCCCGCGGCGTGAGGACGGCGACCACGGCGGCGAGGCACAGCACCAGGGCGGCGCTGCGGCTGCCCGACATCGCCAGGCCGTAGCAGGCCGCCGCGCCGGCGAGCACCCGGACGGGCACCGGCCAGCGGGTGACCGAGGTCAGGCACAGCGCGGCCGCCAGGGCCATCAGCGTGCCGAACGGGATGGGGTGGGCCATCGTCCCGGTGGACCGGCCGTCCAGCGCCGGGACCAGGTCGTTGACCCCGAACGTCGTCCCCGGGGTGCCGAGGTACCCCCACGGTGCCGGCACGCCCAGGTGTGCACCGGCGAGGGCCACTGCGAGCTCGGCCAGCGCGAGCAGGACCAGGCCGCGGGCGAGCAGCCGCACGTCGGCGGGGCTGCAGTTCACCGCGAGCAGGCAGCAGCCGACGAGCAGCAGCGCCGTCGCCGTCCCGGCGACCAGCTCGTCGAGGGTGGCGTGGTGGAACGCGGAGACGGTGGCCACCAGCAGGAGCACCGTCAGGAGCGTCACCGGCGTGGTCCAGCGCAGCCGGCGCGCGTGCTGCCACAGGGCCGCGGCCACCGCGACCAGGAGCACCGCCAGCAGGGCCCAGGTGACCTTGCGCTCGGCGACCAGGGAGGGGACCGCGGTCCACGCCGTGACCACCGCGAGCAGGACCGTGCCCGGCCGGGTCAGCAGCGGGCCGTGCCGGTCCGCGCGGTCGGATCCACCCCGGCGCTCGTCGCCGTCCCCCGTCGTCACGCGGCCAGTCTGCGGCCGGATCCGCGCCGTCCCGGCGTCCTCCGGGCGCCTGCCACCCGGAAGTGGCAGGCCGCCCGGCGGCGGCCCCGGCCGCTCACCCACGGTGCCGGACGGGCGCCGCGTACGGCGGCCGGGCGGCCCGGGCACCCCGTTCGGGTCAGCCCCGGGCCGCGCGGGGTACGGGCACGGTCCCGTCTCGGTAACTTGCCGCTCGGATGGCAGCCGGCCACCCCACCGGGGCGCCGGCCGTCGCTGCCGAGCCCGTCCGATCGGTGCGTGCACGCACGGGGAGACTGATGAACCTGCACGAGTTCCTGCACATGCTGCGCCGCCGCTGGCGGTGGCTCGTCGCGGCCGCGCTGGCCGGCCTCGCCGTCGCCGGGGCCCTCTCCCTGACCACGCCGAGGTCCTACGAGGCCACCAGCAGCATCTTCTTCTCCCTGAGCTTCGGGGAGTCCGCCGACGACCTGGTGCAGGGCTCGGCGTTCGCGCAGAACCAGGTCGCCTCCTACGCGATGCTGGCCACCACGCCGGCCGTGCTCGACCCGGTCATCGACGACCTGGACCTCGACACCACCGCCCGCCGGCTGGCCGGCCGGGTCTCCACCGAGGTGGTGGCCGGGACGGTGGTCCTCGAGGTGCGCGTCACCGACACCTCCCCGGCGCGCGCGGCGGAGCTGACCAACGCCGTCACCGAGCAGCTCGTGGCGACCGTCGCCGACCTCGCGCCGGCCACCGCCGACGGCGACCCGACGGTGCGGGGCACCACGGTGTCCCCGGCGGTCGCGCCGACCGCGCCCAGCGCGCCCCGGACCACGCTGAACCTGCTGATCGGCCTGATCGCCGGGCTGGCCCTGGGCACCGCCGCCGGGCTGGCGCGCGACCTCACCGACACGCGGGTGCGCACCCCCGAGGACGTCGCCCGCGTCACCGACCTGCCGCTGCTGGGCGCGCTGGACACGCCGCCGGCGCGGGGCGGCCGCCGCGACCTCGTCGTCCTCACCGCGCCGCGCAGCCCCGCGGCCGAGGCCGTCCGCGCGCTGCGCACCGCCGTCCAGTTCTCGGCCCTGCCGGGCCGGCCGCTGTCGCTGCTGGTCACCTCGTCGCACTCCGGCGAGGGCAAGTCCACGGTGGCGGCCAACCTGGCCCTGGCCCTCGCCGACGCCGGCCTGCGCGTGGCGCTGGTCGACGCCGACCTGCGCCGGCCCTCCGTGGCCGACACCCTCGGCCTCGAGGGCGCGGCGGGCCTGACCACCGCGCTGATCGGCCAGGCCGACCTCGACGACGTCCTGCAGGAGTGGGGCAGCGTCGGGCTGTCGGTGCTGACCACCGGCCCGCTGCCGCCCAACCCGAGCGAGCTGCTGGCCTCGCCGGCGATGGCCGACGTCCTCGCCCGGCTCGAGCGGACCCACGACGTCGTGGTCGTCGACGGGGCACCCCTGCTGCCGGTCACCGACTCCGCGGTCCTGGCCCGGATCGTCTCCGGGACGATGGTCGTCGCCGACACCAGCCGGATCCGGCGCCCCGCGCTGGGCCAGTCCCTCGCGCTGCTGCGCCGGCTGGACGCCCGCGTGGTCGGCGTCGTGCTCACCCACGTCCGCCAGCGGGCGCGCGACACCTACGGCTACGAGGCGGTCGACGCGCCGGCCGAGCAGGTCGCGGACTCCTCGTGGCGGGCGCCGCTCACCCGCGGTCCGCGGTCCGCGCCCGACCCCGTGGGGACGGCACCGGCGGAGTCGCGCGGCGGGGCGCACGCCGAGCCGTCCGGCCGCTGGTGACGGTGCCGTCCACCCGGACGCACGACGAGGACGGTGGCCCCGCGGGGGTCACCGTCCTCGTCGTGTGCACCGCCAACGTCTGCCGGTCACCGGCGGCCGAGCGGCTGCTGGCCCGGCGCCTGGCCGGCTCCGGCGTCACGGTCACCAGCGCCGGCACCCGCGCCCGGGCCGGCGTGCCGGTGGACCCGCAGGTGGCCGAGCTGCTGGCGGCCGCCGGCGTGCCGGCGGAGGCCTCCGGCGCCCGGGAGCTGCGCCCGGCCGACGTCCGCCAGGCCGGGCTGGTCCTGGCGATGGCCCGCGAGCACCGGTCCGCCGTGGTCCAGCTGATCCCGGCTGCCCTGCGCCGCACGTTCCTGCTGACCGACGCGGCCGACGTCGCCGAGGCCGTGGCCGCGGCCGGCTGGCCGCAGGACGTGCCCGCGTCGGCGGCGGCCCGGCTGGCGGCGCTGCCCGGGCTCGCGGCCCGCCACCGGGTGCCCGGCGCGGCCCCCGAGGACGTGCCCGATCCGCACCGCCGTCCCCGGGAGGAGTACCTCCGGAGCCTCGCGGTGATCGAGGACGCCGTCGACCGGCTGGCCCGCGCGGTCGGCTGAGCGGGCCGCCTACGCGGCGGTGGGGAGGGTCCCGGCCGGACCGGGCAGGACGGCGGCGGCCAGCGCCCGGGTGAACGCCGCCATCGAGAACCGCGCGCGGGCGTCGGCCCGGCCGGCGGCGCCCAGCTCCTCGGCCAGCCGCGGGTCGGCCAGCAGCCGCAGCACCGCGTCGGCGAGCGCCCGCGGGTCGTCAGCGGGCACGAGCAGCCCCGTCTCGCCGTCCCGCAGCACCTCCGGCAGCCCGCCGATCCGCGTGGCGACGACCGGCCGCCCCAGCAGCAGGGCCTCGACCGCCACGAGCCCGAAGGACTCGACGCGGGAGGGCACGAGGACGACGTCGGCGGCGGCGACGTGCGGTGCGGGGTCCTGGAAGCCGGTGAAGACGGTGACGTCGCCGACGCCCTCGCGGACGGCGAGGTCGCGCAGGCCGTCCTCGACCGCCTCGTAGCCGGGGTAGCAGTCGCCGACGAGGGTGAGCGTGACGTCGTGGCCGGCCTCGCGGACCAGCGCGGTCGCCCGGACGGCGGTGTCCTGGCCCTTGATCGTCGACAGCCGGCCGACGACGACGAGGCTCCGCGGCCGCCCCGGGGCCCGCTGCACGGCGGGGGCCACCGGCTCGCGGACGCCGTTGTGCACCACCCGGGTGCGCCGGGCGGCCCGCGCGCCCAGCGAGGCGCGGATCCAGGCCGCGGTGTCGCCGCTGTTGGCGACCACCGTGTCGGCGGCGAGCAGGGGGGACAGCAGCAGCGCGGCGGCCGGCCGCGGCATCGGCATGCTCTCGTGCACGTGGCACACCACGCGGACACCGGCCAGCCGCCCGGCCAGCAGCCACTCGGGGGCGGTGACCGTGCTGACGTAGAGCACGTCGGCGCCCTGGGCGCGCAGCCAGGACGCCAGCGTCCCCACCGAGCGCAGGAAGCGGCCGGCGAAGGCGACGGCCCGGCGCGGGTCGCGCAGCTCGACCTTGCGCAGGACGGGGAAGTCCTCGACCCGGACCTCGTACCCGCGGGCCCGCACCGCCTCGACCAGCGGGCCGGAGGTGGACAGCACGGCCAGGACGTCGGGCCCGAGGGCGGCGAGGCTCTCGAGGAACATCCGGTCGCTGCCGTACAGGTCGGCGTGCGGGTGCACGGCCACGACGCGGCCGGTGCGGGGTCGTCCCACGGGGAGCTCCAGGTGTCGTCGGCCGGTGGCCGTCGCACCCGGCGACAGCGGCGTCCCGACCGTGTCGGTGCGGCGTGCGGACGCTAGTCCGGGGCGGCGGGCGGCCACCACGTCGCGTGACCCCTCCGGGGGAGGCATCCCGCGCCAGGAGCAGCGGGCCCCGCCCCTTCGGATGAGACCGGTCCAGCGGGACCCCGCCTGCGGGGCCGCGGGCGGCGAGACTCGGCGGGCCGGTCCGCACCCGTGGACCGCCCGATCCCCCGGAGGACCCGTGCTGCAGGACGACGTGGCGGTCGCGGACGCGCACACGCCGCCCGTGATCCCGACCCGCGCCCCGGTGCGGCCGGCTCCCGGCGAGACGCTGGCCCACACCGTCGCCCGCCTCGCCGGCGCCCAGAAGGGCGCGCACGGGGCCCCGGCCTACAGCCGCTTCGTCAACCGGCCGGCCGGACGGGTCCTGGCCGCGCTGGCCTTCCACCGCGGGCTCACCCCCGACGCGGTGACCGCCACGAGCGCCGTCGTCACCTTCTCCGCCATCGCGACCGTCGCGCTCGCGCCGCACTCGTGGTGGGTCGGCGTGCTCGTCGCGCTGGCCCTGGCCCTCGGCTACGCGCTGGACTCCGCCGACGGCCAGCTGGCCCGGCTGCGGGGCGGCGGCACGCCGGCGGGGGAGTGGCTGGACCACGTGGTCGACGCCGCCAAGACCGTGTGCATCCACCTCGCCGTCCTCGTCGGGCTCTTCCGCCAGGGCGAGGTCGGCGACGGCTGGCTGCTGGTGCCGGTCGGGTTCGCCGTCGCCGACGTCCTCTACTTCTCCGCGATGCTCCTCAACGACGCGCTGCGCGCCGCCCACGGCGCCCCGACCCGGGCGGCGCCGGCCGCCGGGCGGGCCGGCGTCCTCCGCTCGCTGGTGGTCCTCCCCACCGACTACGGGGTGCTCTGCCTGGTGTTCGTGCTGCTCGGCTCGGCCCCGGCCTTCCTCTCCGCCTACGGCCTGCTCGCGCTCTGCACCGCCGCGTTCGTGCTGGCCGGCCTGCCGCGCTGGCGGCGGGAGATGACCCGCCTGGGTGCCCGGTGACCGCGACGTCGTCCCAGGGGGCGCAGGCCGCGGAGGGCCGCGAGCGGCTGCGGGTCCCGCCGGTGCTCATGTACCACTCGATCAGCCCGTCGGCGCTGGCCGACCCGCACCGCGTGCGCGTGCACCCGCACCGGCTCGACCGCCACCTGCGGCTGCTGCGCCGGCTGGGCCTGCGCGGGGTGTCCCTCGCCGAGCTGGTCGCCGCCCACGACCGCGGCGCGGCCGCCGGGCTGGTGGGGCTGACCTTCGACGACGGCTACACCGACTTCCTCGAGCACGCCGCGCCGGTGCTCGCCCGCCACGGGATGACCGGCACGGTGTACGTGGTCGCCGGCCGGCTGGCCGGCCGCAACGAGTGGGACGACGGCCCCCGGCTGGACCTGCTCGACGCCGACGGCGTGCGCGCCGTGGCCGCCGCCGGGCACGAGGTCGGCAGCCACACGCTGCACCACGTCCACCTCCGCGGCGCCGACCCGGCCGTGCTCGCCGACGAGGTCGGCGGGAGCCGCCGCGTGCTGGAGGAGGTCCTGCAGGCGCCGGTGCCCGGCTTCGCCTACCCGTGGGGGGAGTTCGACGCGGCCGCGGCCGACGCGGCGCGCGCCGCGGGCTACGACCACGCCTGCGTCACGGGCGACTACCTGCCCGGTGACCGGTTCACGATCCCGCGGTTCTACGTGGCCCCCGGCGACGGTGCGCCGCAGCTGCTGGCCAAGCTCGCCCGGCACGCGTGGCGGATGCGCGGCGTGGAGGCCCCCGGGCCCGTCCGGTGAGCCGGCGGGCGGGCGTCCTCGCGGCGGTGACCCTGCTCCTCGGCGGGTGCGCCGCCGGTGCCCCGGACAGCGCACCCGGGGTGGTGGCGACCGCGTCCGGCCCGGCCGCGCCCGCGCCGGTGCCCGGCACGGCGGCCGGCGCGCTGCTCGACCCGGGGACGCACTCCCTGTCGGTGGCCGGCGAGGCCGCGGTCGTCCTGGTCCCGGAGCGGCCCAACGGCCGGCTGGTCGTCTACGCCCACGGGTACGGCGCCGACCTCGGCGCGCTCGCCGACGACGAGGCCTTCGGCGGCCTGGCCCAGGGCCTCGTCGCCGCGGGCTACGCGGTCGCCGCCTCCGACGCCGGCGGGGACGCCTGGGGCACCGCGGCCAGCGTCGACGCCCACGCCGCCCTGGCCGCCACGGCCCGGGAGCTGACCGGCGCCGGCGAGGTGTTCCTCGTGGCGGAGTCCATGGGCGGGCTGGCCGGGGCGCAGCTGGTCACCGGCCGGCGGATCGCGGGGCTGCGGGCCTACGCCGGCATCGCGCCGCTGTGCGACCTCGGCTCGGTGTACGACGCCTTCGCCGACTCGATCGACGCGGCGCACGGTGCGGACGTCGACGCGGCGCTGGCCTGGCTGTCCCCGGTGCGGCTGGACGCCGACGTGCCGGTGCGGCTGTGGGCGTCCGACGAGGACGCCGTCGTCGCCCGCGAGCGCAACGCCGACGCGTGCGCCGGCCAGGTGCTCGCCGACGGCGGGACCGCGCGGGTCGTGGCGGCCCGCGGTCAGCACGGCGACCCCTCGCTGTACGACCTCGACGGCGTGCTGGCCTTCTTCGCCGACCCCTGGGGCTGACCCCGCCGACGCTCACGCGGCGTCACCGTGTCCCCCGACCGGGTGCATCCGGGCAGGGGAGACCCGTCCGGGGGATGACGGAGAGTGACCTCCGCTGGTCGACTGCCCGGGACGTCGGACGAGGTCCTGGGGGAGACATGACCGTCATCGGGTACGCGCCTGGCGCGTACGACCTGTTCCACATCGGCCACCTCAACGTGCTGCGGCACGCCGCGGCGCACTGCGACCGGCTGGTGGCCGGGGTCGTCGCCGACGACGTGCTCCTGCAGACCAAGGGCCGGCTGCCGGTGGTCCCGCTGGCCGAGCGGATGGAGATCGTCCGCAACCTGCGCTTCGTCGACGACGTCCACGCCGAGGTCGTGCCGGACAAGCTCGAGGCGTGGCGGGCGGTGCGCTTCGACGTCCTGTTCAAGGGCGACGACTGGCGGGGGACCCCGAAGGGCGAGCGGCTCGAGCGGGACATGGCCACCGTCGGCGTCACGGTCCACTACTTCCCGTACACGATGCACACCTCGAGCACCGCACTGCGCCGGGCGCTGCAGGCGCTGGAGACCGCCGACCCGGCGAGCCGGACGGCGCCCGCACGCCCGCGCTGAGGCCGCAGGGGCTCCCGGACGCCCCGGAACGCACGCATACTGCGCCCGGCGCGCGGCGGCAGCACACCGGCCGCCGCCGGGAGGAGGCCGGGTGTACGCCAGCGTGCGCGACGTCCCCTCGGCGGGCGCGCCCCCGGGGCGGGCCCGCACCCGGGTCGGCGGCACGGTCCTCGCCCTGGGCGCCGTCAGCCTGCTCACCGACGTCTCCTCGGAGATGGTCGCCGCCGTCCTGCCCGTGTACCTCACGCTGACCCTCGGCCTCTCGCCGCTGGCGTTCGGCGTCGTCGACGGCGTCTACCAGGGGACGACGGTGCTCGTCCGGCTCGCGGCCGCCGCGGCGGCCGACCGGTGGCAGCGGCCCAAGGCGACGGCGGTGCTCGGCTACGGGCTCTCGGCGCTGTGCAAGCTCGGCCTGCTGCTCGCCTCGGGCGCCGCCGCGCTGAGCGCGGTGCTGGCCGTCGACCGCACCGGCAAGGGCCTGCGCACCGCGCCGCGGGACACCCTCATCGCCGACGCCGCGCCGGCCGGGGCGCTCGGGCAGGCGTTCGGCGTCCACCGCGCCATGGACACCACCGGCGCGCTGCTCGGGCCGCTGCTGGCCGTGGCGCTCCTGCTGTACCTCCCCGGCGACTACGACAGCCTGTTCCTCGTCAGCGCCGTGTTCGCGGTGCTCGGCCTGGGCGTGCTGGTCACCTTCGTCCCCGAGCGGCGCCGCGCCGCCGACCGCCCGCCGGTCCGCTGGCGCCAGGTCGCCGCGCTGGCCGGCCACCGGCCGGTGCGGCGGGTCGCGCTCACCGGCGCGGTGCTGGGCCTGCTCACCGTCAGCGACGGGTTCCTCTACCTGCTCGTCCGTGAGCGGGAGGCGGTCACCGCCGCGCTGTTCCCGCTGCTGTTCGTCGGCACCGCGGCGGTCTACCTGCTGCTCGCCGTCCCGCTGGGCCGGCTGACCGACCGGGTGGGTCGGGTGCCGGTCATCGTCGCCGGCCACGTCGCGCTGCTGGCCGCCTACGCCGCGCTGCTCCTGCTGCCCGCCGACGGGCTGCTGCTGGCCGGGGTCGTCGTCGCGGCCCTCGGCGTCTACTACGCCGCCACCGACGGCGTCCTCGCCGCGCTCGCCGCCGAACTCAGTCCCGACGACGTCCGGACCTCGGGGATCGCCCTCGTGCAGACGGCGGTGGCGGCCGGCCGGTCGGCGTCGGCGCTGCTGTTCGGCCTGCTGTGGACGCTGACCGGGCAGTGGACCGCGCTCGCCGGGTTCGCCGTCGCGCTCGTCGTCGCCCTCCCCGCGGCCCGGTGGGCGCTGCGCGACCTGCGGGTCGGTCCCCGTGCGTGACCGCCGCCGGCTGCTGGCCTTCGTCCTCGCCGCGGTGCTGGTCGTCGCCGGCACGGTCGCCTACCTGCTGGTCCAGCGGCAGGGGGACGAGGCGGCCGCGGCCGCCGCGGCGGCGGAGGAGGCCGGCCGCACCCGGCTGGCGGTCGAGGACGTGCAGCGGGTGCCGCACGTCGTCGTGCGCAACACCGAGCCCGGGCCCTCGTACGGCGAGGTCGCGCTGGTCCCCCTCGACGACCCCGACGGCCCGCGGGCGGTCGTCGACCTCGCCTGCGAGCGGGTCGCGGCCGCCCGGGGCGGCGCCGTCTGCCTGCAGTCGGTGACCGGGGTGGTCACCACCTACCGCGCCGTCTTCCTCGACGGGTCCTTCCGCGAGATCGGCACGGCCGACCTGCCGGGCGTCCCCAGCCGGGCCCGGGTCTCGGCCGACGCGAGCTACGCCGCGACGACGGTGTTCGTCACCGGGCACGCCTACACCGACGCGCAGTTCTCCACCGAGACCGTGGTGACCGACCTGACCGGCGGGACGCCGGAGTCGCTCGGGAACCTCGAGTCGTGGACGGCCACGGCCGCCGACGGGACGCCGGTGACCGCGGAGGACCGCAACTTCTGGGGTGTCACCTTCGTCGGGGACGGCCCGGACCTCTACGCCACCATGGGCACCGGCGGCGTCCGGTACCTGGTCCGGGGGGACGCCGGGACCCGCACGCTGACCGTCGTCGCCGAGGACGGCGCGTGCCCGTCGGTGTCGGCCGACGCGTCGACGATCGTCATGAAGGGGACCGACCCGGTCTCCCGCGCCCCGGTGCTGACCGTCTACGACGTGGGCACCGGCGAGCGGGCCCCGCTGGCCGAGGGCCGCGAGGTCGACGACCAGGTGGCCTGGTGGGGTGCGGACCGCGTCCTCTACGGCGTCGGGAGCGGCCTGTCCGGGTCCGGGGACTCCGACGTCTGGGCCACCGCCCCGACCGGCGACGGGCAGCCTGCCATCCTCGTCCCCCACGCCACCTCGCCGACCGTCGTCCTCCCCTGACGCGTCACCTCCTCGGGTGTCGTCACGGGACGTGACCACGGCAGCACCGCCGACCCGGGACCAAGGGCCTGAACAGCGCGATCGGCGCGCAAGGGGGTTGCGCTCGGTGACGGGCCTCTGGTTCGTTGGCGCCGCTCCAGCGCACGGTCGTGGGCCCCGGCCACCGGTCCCGGCGCGGAGAGCGGGGGCCGGCGCACGGCGTGCGCCCCCGCACACCTGAGCAGAGGGGGCGGCGGGTCGATGGTCCTCCGTGACGTCCGGGAGCCGCAGACGGCCGCGCTCGTGCCGGTCCCGCGGTCGGCCCCCACGGCGGAGGCACTCACGCCGGCCGCGGTGCCCGCTCCCGCGTGGGCGACGGCCTCCGACGGCCTCCGACGGCCGGCGCCGCGCTGGCTGCGGGCCTACCACGTCGCCGTCGTCGGCAGCGATCTCGTGGCCGGCGCCGTCGCCGGCTCGCTGGCCCAGGTCGTGCGGTTCGGCACGGAGGTCGTCCCCTCGACCTGGATGGTCATGGGGCTGTTCCCCGTGCTGTCGGTCGTGGTCGTCGCGCTCGCCGGCGGCCACCGCAGCGCCCACCTCGGGACCGGGACCGAGGAGTACCGGGCGGTCATCCGCGCCGGGGTCGGGTGCCTCGCCCTCGTCGCGCTGGCCTCGTACGCGCTGGCGCTCGAGCTGTCGCGGGGTCTGGTCGTGGTCGCGGTGCCCGCCGCCCTGCTGCTCACCGCGGTGGGGCGGCACGTGCTGCGGCGGTACGTGCACCGGCTGCGCGGCCACGGGCGGTGCCTGCGCACGGTCCTGGCCGTGGGCCGGACCAACGCCGTCGCCGACCTCGTCCGGCAGCTCGAGCGCGACCGGCACTGCGGGATGGTGGTCGTCTCCGCCTGCGTGCCCGAGCCCCCGGTGGGGACCACGCTGGCCGGCACCGACGTCCCGGTCGCCGGGGACCTGCGGGCGGCGGCGCGGCTGGCCCGGGAGCTCGACGTCGACGCCGTCGCGGTCACCAGCTCCAGCGAGACCGCCGCGGTCTACCTCCGTCGGCTGTCGTGGGAGCTGGAGGGCAGCGGCATCGAGCTGCTCGTCGCGCCCGGCCTGATGGAGGTCGCGGGCCCGCGCATGCACGTGCGGCCCTTCATCGGCCTGCCGCTGGTGCACGTCGAGGAGCCGGTCTTCACCGGCCCGAAGCGACTCGTCAAGGAGCTCATCGACCGGGTCGCCGCGGGCCTCGCCCTCGTCGTCCTGCTCCCGGTGCTCCTGGCGGTCGCGGTGGCCGTCCGGCTGGACAGCTCCGGCCCCGTCCTCTTCCGGCAGGTGCGGGTCGGCCGGCAGGGGCGCACCTTCTCGATGCTCAAGTTCCGCACGATGTGCGTCGACGCCGAGCAGCGGCGGGCCGAGCTGGCCGCGCGCAACCAGAACGGCGACGGGCCGCTGTTCAAGGTGGCCGACGACCCGCGGGTCACCCGCGTCGGGCGGGTGCTGCGGCGCTACTCCCTCGACGAGCTGCCCCAGCTGTGCAACGTCCTGACCGGCCGGATGTCGCTGGTCGGGCCCCGCCCGCCGCTGCCCGACGAGGTGGCCGTCTACGACGACTCGGTCGCCCGGCGACTGCTGGTCAAGCCGGGGCTGACCGGCCTGTGGCAGGTCTCGGGACGCAGCGACCTCACCTGGGACGAGGCCGTGCGGCTGGACCTCCGCTACGTGGAGAACTGGTCGCTCGCCCTGGACCTGCAGATCCTGTGGAAGACGTTCCACGCCGTCGTCCGGCCTCTAGGGGCGTACTGATGGACACCGTCCACGCCGTCCGGCGGCTCTGCGTCGTGCTCGTCGCCATGGCCCTGGCCACGATCGGACTGGTCACCGTTCCGCAGCGGGCGGTCGCGGCGGACCCCTGTGCCGCCCCGGTGACCAACCCGGTCGCCTGCGAGAACACGAAGCAGGGCAGCGCCGACTGGGTCGTCACACCCGACACCAGCATCGAGGGGTTCACGACCGACATCAGCGCCGACCTCGGGGATCGCGTCGACTTCAAGATCCGCACCGATTCGCGTGACTACCGGGTCGACGTCTACCGGCTGGGTTGGTACGGCGGTGCGGGCGGCCGCCTGATCACGTCCGTGCGTCCCAGCGTGGCGCTGCCGCAGCGCCAGCCCAACTGCCTCCGTGACGCGACCACCGGCATGGTGGACTGCGGCAACTGGGGGGTCTCGGCCAGCTGGACCGTGCCCAGCACCGCGGTCTCGGGCGTCTACGTCGCCGTCCTGCACCGCAACGACACCGGGGCGGAGAACCAGGTCACCTTCGTCGTCCGGAACGACGCCAGCCGCTCCGACGTCGTCTTCCAGACCTCGGACACCACCTGGGCGGCCTACAACGACTGGGGCGGCGCCAGCACCTACTACGGCGACGGCCCCGGGGGCGCCGGCCGGGCCTACTCGGTCAGCTACAACCGACCACTCGCCGCGGGCGAGTCCGCCGGGCAGGTGGCCTACGCCGAGTACCCGATGATCCGGTTCCTCGAGCGCAACGGTTACGACGTCTCCTACATCGCCGGGGTCGACACCGACCGCTCCGGCGGCCTGCTGACCAACCACCGGCTGTTCCTGTCGGTCGGTCACGACGAGTACTGGTCCGGTCCGCAGCGCGCCGCCGTCGAGCGGGCGAAGGCCGCCGGCGTCCACCTGGCCTTCTTCAGCGGCAACGAGATGTGGTGGCGGTTCCGCTGGGGCCCGTCGATCGACGGCTCGGCCACCGGCCACCGCTCACTGGTCGTCTACAAGTCCAGCCTCGACGGCGCGCAGACCGACCCCTCGGGTGACTGGACCGGCACGTGGCGCGACCCGCGCTTCCGCCAGCCGGGTGTCACGCCCGAGAACGCGCTGATCGGCCAGCAGTTCCGGGTCAACGGGAACGGAGCGGGCTCCCGCGCCGACTCCCTCAGCGTCCCGGCCGAGTACGGCAAGGCGCGACTGTGGCGCAACACCGCCGTCGCGAACCAGGCCTCCGGCGGCACCTACACCTTCGGCCCCGGGACGCTCGGCTACGAGTGGGACTCCGACGTCGACAACGGCTTCCGGCCCGCCGGGATCGCCCACCTGTCCAACACCGTGGTGGACGTCGCCGAGGCGGACGTCCTCCAGGACGACTACGGCGTCCGCTACGCCCCGGGCACGGCCACCCACAACCTGACGCTCTACCGCGACCAGGCCAGCGGTGCGCTGGTCTTCGGGGCAGGGACCGTCCAGTGGTCCTGGGGGCTGGACGACGAGCGCGCCGGCGGTGGTCCGGCCGTCGCCAACACCCCCATGCGGCAGGCCACGGTGAACCTCTTCGCCGACATGGGGGTCCAGCCCGCCACGCTGCAGAGCGGGCTGGTCGCCGCGACCGCGAGCACCGACACCAGCCCGCCGCGGGTGACCATCACCGCGCCCGGCGGCGACGGGGTCGTCGTCGGATCGGCGGTCACCATCCGCGGGACGGCGACCGACACGGGTGGTGTCGTCGCCGGCGTGGAGGTGTCGGTCGACGGCGGCACCACCTGGCACCCGGCGCAGGGCCGGGCTGAGTGGTCCTACACCTGGACGCCCACCGCCTCGGGACCGCTGGCCGTGCGCGCGCGCGCGGTGGACGACAGCGCACGCCTGTCCGCGCCGGTCAGCCTGGACACCTCGATCGGCCAGCGCACCTGCCCGTGCAGCATCTGGCCCGACTCGGCGGTGCCCGGCACCCCGGCGGCGGCCGACACCACGCCGATCGAGCTGGGGCTGCGGTGGCAGTCGCAGGTCGCCGGCTACGTCACCGGGATCCGCTTCTACAAGGGCGCGGGGAACAGCGGGACCCACACCGGCAGCCTCTGGACCAACGACGGTCGGCTCCTCGCCACCGGCACCTTCACCGGCGAGACGGCCACAGGCTGGCAGACACTGAGTCTCAAGACACCGGTAGCCGTCTCGGCCGGGACGACGTACGTCGTCTCCTACTTCGCACCCGCCGGGCACTACGCCGCCGACGCCGGGTACCTCACCGCGGCGGCCACCACGAACGAGCCGCTCACCGCCCTCCGCGACGGCACCGACGGGCCCAACGGTGTGTACCGCGTCGGCGGTCCGGGCTTCCCGACGAGCACCTACCAGGGCGCCAACTACTGGGTCGACGTGGTCTTCCAGAGCACTGCGCCGCCGGACACCACCGCACCGTCGGTGGCCCCCGGCAGCCCGCTCGACGGCAGCAGCAGCGTGCCGCAGTCGACGGCGATCACCGCGGTGTTCGACGAGCCGGTGGACGCGACCAGCATCCGCATCGGCGTCACCGGAGCCGGCGGCTCGGCCATCGCCGGTGCCACCAGCTACGACCCCGGCACGCGGACCGCCACCTTCCGGCCCGCGGAGCAGCTGGCGCCGGCGACCCGCTTCACGGTCACGGTCGCGGCCGCCCAGGACGCCGCGGGGAACCCCCTGGACTCGCCGGTCAGCTGGTCGTTCACCACAGCTCGGCCGCCTGCTGCGCCGGGCGTCTGCCCGTGCAGCGTCTGGGACGACACCGCCGTCCCGGCCGTGGTCAGCGTGGCCGACCCCGCAGCGGTCGAGCTCGGCATGCGCTTCCGCGCCGACACCGACGGGACCGTCACGGGCGTGCGCTTCTACAAGGGGCCGCAGAACACCGGGACGCACACCGGGACGCTGTGGTCGGCCGACGGCCGGCAACTCGCCCGCGCCACCTTCTCCGGCGAGTCGACGGCCGGCTGGCAGGAGGTCGCGTTCAACCAGCCCGTCCAGGTGACCGCCGGGACGACGTACGTGGTCTCGTACCACACCGACAGCGGCTACTACTCCGCCACGGCGAGAGGCCTGTCCGAGGCCGTGGTCCGCAGTCCCCTCACCGCCCTCGCCGACGGTGCGGACGGTCCCAACGGCGTCTACGTCTACGGCGCCAGCGCCTTCCCCACGCGCCCGGGCTCGGCCAACTACTGGGTGGACGTCGTCTTCCGGCCGGCTCCGGACACCCTGCCGCCGACGGTGACGAGGACGGCGCCCGGCGCCGGGGCCACCAGTGTGCCCGTCGATGCCGCCGTGTCCGCGGCGTTCAGCGAGCCGGTGGACCCGGCCTCGCTCACCGTCGCGGTGTCCTCCGCCGCCGGTGCGTCCGTCCCCGGGACCACGACCTACGACGCGGGGACCCGCACCGTCCGGTTCACGCCGGCCGCACCGCTGGCGGCTGCGACCGGCTACACCGCGACCGTGGCCGGCGTCCGCGACACCTCTGGCAACGCCATGGCCGGGCCGTGGACCTGGTCGTTCACCACCGCGGGTGTCGGGGCCTGCCCCTGCACGCTCTTCAGCGACGCCGTTCCCGGGAACCCGGCCACGGACGACGGCCGGTCGGTGGAGCTCGGCACCCGGCTGCGCTTCGACGTGGACGGCTGGGTGACCGGTGTCCGGTTCTACAAGGGGCCGGGCAACACCGGCACGCACACCGGCACCCTGTGGACCGCCGACGGTCAGCTCCTGGCCACGGGCACCTTCACGGCCGAGACGGCCTCGGGCTGGCAGCAGCTGACCTTCGCCAACCCCGTGCAGGTGACGCAGGGGACCACCTACGTCGCCTCCTACCACGCGCCCTCCGGGCACTACTCCGCCGACGTGGGCGCCTTCACCGACCGCGGTCGGGTCAACTCCCCGGTGCGCGGCCTGCGCGACGGCGAGGACGGCCCGAACGGGATCTACGCGTACGGGCCGGCCACCACCTTCCCGACGGGCACCTACCGGAGCTCGAACTACTGGGTCGACGCGGTCTTCGTGACCGAGCCGCCCACCGACACCACCCCGCCGACAGTGACGACGACCTCGCCCGGGGACGGCTGGTCCAGCGTCCCCGTCGACTCGCCGGTGCAGTTCGGCTTCGACGAGGCGATCCGGGCCGACACGGCGGTCGTCCGGGTCGCCACGACGCAGGGGACCGTGCTCGCCGGCACCGTGACCGGCTTCGGTGCGCGCACCGTCGTCTGGCGGCCCGCCGCCCCGCTGCCGCCGGGCACCGGGATCACCGCGACGGTCGAGGGGACGCGGGACCTGGCCGGCAACCCCATGGCCGGACCCGCCAGCACCTCCTTCACCACCGCGGCCGGGCAGTCCTCCGGCTGCCCCTGCACGCTGTTCCCGGAGAGCGCGGTGCCGACCGTGGCCGCCGACAGCGACGCGAGCCCGATCGAGCTGGGCGTGCGGTTCAGCGTCGACACACCCGGGTCGGTGACCGGGGTGCGGTTCTACAAGGGACCCGGCAACACCGGGACGCACACCGGCAGCCTGTGGGCGCCGGACGGGACCAGGCTGGCCACGGCGACCTTCGTCGGGGAGACCTCCGGCGGCTGGCAGCAGGTCCTCTTCGACACGCCCGTCCCGGTCTCGCCGGGAGTGGTCTACACCGCCAGCTACCACACCGACACCGGGCACTACAGCTACACGCGGGGTGCCTTCGAGTTCACCGGGGTCGACCGGGGTCCGCTGCACGCGCCGCGGGCGACCGCGACCGAGCCCAACGGCGTCTACGTCTACGGCGCCTCGGCCATGCCCACCCGCGGATCGAGCACCGACTACGGCGTCGACGTCGTGTTCGTCACCGATGGCAGCACCACCCCGCCACCGCCACCGGGTGCGGACACCACGCCGCCCCAGCCGGTGCGCACGGCGCCCGCCGACGGGACGACGGACGTGAGCACGACCGCGCCGGTCAGCGCCACGTTCTCCGAGCCGCTGGCCGCCTCCTCGGTCCGCTTCAGCCTGACCGGGCCGGCCGGGCCCGTCGCCGTCGTCGCCGGGCTGGACGCCGCGGGCACGACGGTGACCGCCACGCCGACCGCGGCACTGGCGGAGCAGACGACGTACACGGCGACCCTGGTGGTCGCCGACGCGGCCGGGAACACCGTCCCCGCACCGGTGACGTGGACGTTCACCACGGGCGCGGCGACCAGCCCGCCGACCCCGGGCAGCTGCCCGTGCACGTTGTTCGCCGACGACTCGGCACCCGCGGCGGTCGCCGACAGCGACGCGAGCCCGATCGAGCTGGGCGTGCGGTTCAGCGCCGACACCGCCGGCGTGGTCACCGGGGTGCGGTTCCACAAGGGAGCGGGCAACACCGGCACGCACACCGGCAGCCTGTGGGCACCCGACGGGACCAGGCTCGCGACGGCCACCTTCGTCGGGGAGGCCTCCGGCGGCTGGCAGCAGGTCCTCTTCGACACGCCCGTCCCGGTCTCGCCGGGAGTGGTCTACACCGCCAGCTACCACACCGACACCGGGCACTACAGCTACACGCGGGGTGCCTTCGAGTTCACCGGGGTCGACCGGGGTCCGCTGCACGCGCCGCGGGCGACCGCGACCGAGCCCAACGGCGTCTACGTCTACGGCGCCTCGGCCATGCCCACCCGCGGGTCGAGCACCGACTACGGCGTCGACGTCGTGTTCGTCCCGCAGGCTCCGCGGCTCACGGCAGCGGCCACCGGCGAGGCGACCCCGGCGCCGACCGGGCCGGCCACGACGTCCGAGCCGTCCCCGTCGACCACGACCGCCCCGTCGACGCCGTCGGAGCCGTCCCCGTCGACCACCACCGCGCCGCCGCCCTCGACAGCCGAGGCGCCGGGGAGCACGTCCGCACCGTCCACCACGGACCCGCAGACTCCCACCTCGCCGTCGACGTCGTCGCAGGCGCCGCCGACGACGACGTCCGAGGCGCCGGCGACGACGTCCGAGCCAGGGCCGACGACCACACCGCCGCCGACCACCACGACACCGCCCGGCACGACGCCGCCGCCGAGCACGACGGCACCGACGACCACACCGCCGCCGCCGACGACGACGGCACCGCCGAGCACGACGGCGCCGTCGCCCAGTGCCCCTGCCCCGCCACCCCCGACGACGGCCGCACCCGCGGAGCCGTTCTCGCTGTTCGGGGCCGGGGACACGCCACCGGCCGCGGCGGTGGGTGACACCGCCGCGACCGAGGTCGGCACGAGGTTCACCACCTCGGCCACCGGCTGGGTGACCGCGCTGCGCTTCGCCAAGGGCACGGGTGCGACCGGCACGCACGTCGGCAGCCTGTGGACCGCGGACGGGCAGCGGCTCGCCACGGTGCGCTTCACCGACGAGACGGCGTCGGGCTGGCAGACGGCCGTCCTCGCGCAACCGGTCGCCCTGCGCGCGGGCCAGGAGTACGTCGTCAGCTACACCGCCCCGCAGGGCCGGTGGTCGCAGACGCCGTCCTGGTTCACCGCCGACCGCAGCAGCGGACCGCTCACCACGCCGGCCGACCGGCAGGGTGCTCCCAACGGCGTCACCGGGCCGGCGGGCAGCTTCCCCACGGCCGCGGCCGGCGCTGCAGCGTTCTGGGTGGACGTCGTGGTCGCCACGACCGAGCCACGGGGCGCGGGCACCGACACCGCGGCGCCGTCGGTCACCGACACCGGGCCGGAGGGGAGCGCCCCGGTGACCGCGACGCCGAGCGCGGTGTTCAGCGAGGCGGTCCAGGACGTGCGGATGACCCTCACCGGACCCGACGGCTCGCCGGTGCCGGCGACGCTCACGTGGGATGCCAAGACCCTCGTCGCCCGGCTCGAGCCCGAGCAGCCGCTGACGGCGGGGACCACCTACACCGTCACCGTCGACGCCGCCCGTGACGCCGCCGGCAACGCCCTGGCCGGTCCCGTGACGTGGACCTTCGACAGTCGGTGAACCACGGGGCGCGGATCTGAAAGAGGCACGACGCGAGGCCACCCGAGACGGGTGGACGCACACCAGACTGGCCCGGCGCGACCGGTCGAGGACCACGGGGAGACGACAGTGACGACACCCATCGGCATCGCCGTGATCGGCGCGGGCTACTGGGGACCGAACCTGGTCCGCAACGCGCAGGCCACCCCTGCGCTCCGGCTCGAGTACCTCTGCGACCTCGACGTCGCCCGAGCCCGTGCCGTGCTGGGGGACTACAGCACAGTGCGGGTCACCGACGACCTCGACGCGGTGCTGTCCGACCCCGCCGTCGCCGCCGTCGCGGTGGCCACGCCGGCGGCCACCCACGCAGGCATCGCGATGGCGGCTCTCGCCGCCGGCAAGCACGTGCTGGTCGAGAAGCCGCTGGCGGCCAGCCTCGCCGACGGCGCGAAGATCGTGCGCACCGCTGAGGACGCGGGCCTGGTCCTCATGCTCGACCACACCTACTGCTACACGCCGGCGGTGTCCCACCTGCGCGAGCTGGTGCGCGGCGGCGAGCTCGGCGTCCTGCAGTACCTGGACTCGGTGCGGATCAACCTCGGCCTGGTGCAGGCCGACGTCGACGTCGTCTGGGACCTCGCGCCGCACGACCTGTCGATCCTCGACTCGCTGCTCCCCGACGGCGTCACGCCGGTGAGCGTGGCCGCGCACGGCGCCGACCCGCTCGGCTGCGGGCAGGTGTGCGTGGCCCACCTGTCGATCCAGCTCAGCTCGGGTGCGCTCGCGCACGTGCACGTCAACTGGCTGTCGCCGACGAAGGTCCGCACGACGATCGTCGGCGGCTCCCGGCGCACCGTCGTCTGGGACGACCTCAACCCGACCCAGCGCGTGGCGGTCTACGACCGCTCCATCGAGACCCGCGACCCCGCCGAGCTGGGCGTCGAGGCCCGCAACCAGACGCGGGTGTCCTACCGGATCGGGGACATGGTCGCCCCGGCACTCCCCGAGAGAGAGGCACTGCGCACGATGATGGGCGAGTTCGCCGCCGCGATCACCGAGGGGCGGCCACCGCTCACCGACGGCCGCTCCGGGCTGCGGGTGCTGGCGATGCTGGAGGCGGCGAGCGCCAGCCTGCGCGCCGGCGGCGTCGCGGTGCCGGTGGAGCAGGTCACCGCGGAGGTGGCCGCGTGAGCGCCGCCGTGGAGCTCTCCGGCAGCCGGGTGCTGGTCACCGGCGGCGCGGGCACGATCGGGTCGCACGTCGTCGACCAGCTCGTCGAAGCCGGGGCCGCGGAGGTCGTCGTCCTCGACAACCTCGTCCGCGGCCGGCTGGCCAACCTCGACCGGGCCCTGGAGCGCGGCGGCGACGTCGTCCGGGTGGTCGAGGGGGACATCCGCGACGTCGCGCTCGTCCACGAGCTGACCCGCGGGAAGGACCTGGTCTTCCACCTCGCCGCGCTGCGGATCACCCAGTGCGCCGAGCAGCCGCGGCTGGCGCTGGAGTCGCTGGTCGACGGCACCTTCACGGTGCTCGAGGCCGCCGCCGAGCACGGCGTGGCCAAGGTGGTCGCCTCGTCGTCGGCCTCGGTCTACGGCCTCGCGGAGGAGTTCCCGACCACCGAGCGGCACCACCCGTACAACAACGACACCTTCTACGGGGCGGCCAAGGCCTTCAACGAGGGCATGCTGCGCAGCTTCAAGGCCATGTACGACCTCGACTCGGTCGCGCTGCGCTACTTCAACGTCTACGGCCCGCGGATGGACGTGTACGGCGTCTACACCGAGGTGCTCATCCGCTGGATGGAGCGCATCGCCGCCGGCGAGCCGCCGCTGATCCTCGGGGACGGCCTGCAGACGATGGACTTCGTCCACGTCGAGGACATCGCCCGCGCCAACCTGCTGGCCGCGCGCGCCGACGTCACCGACACGGTCTTCAACATCGCCTCCGGCACCGAGACCAGCCTGCGCGAGCTCGCCGACCGGCTGCTCGCGGCGATGGCGTCGGACCTGGCGCCGGTGCACGGCGAGGCCCGCAAGGTCAACGCCGTCACCCGACGGCTGGCCGACGTGACCGCGGCCCGCGAGCAGCTCGGCTGGACCGCGCAGATCGGTCTCGACGAGGGCCTGCGGGGCCTGGTCGAGTGGTGGCGCGCCGAGTGCGCGCCGGCGCAGGAGACCCTGGCATGACACTGGTCGACCTGCCGGCGCTGCCCACCATCCCGGTGATGAAGCCGTGGCTGGGGGAGGAGGAGGCCGCGGCCGCCGCCGAGGCGGTGGCCTCGGGCTGGGTCGCGCAGGGGCCGCGGGTCAAGGCGTTCGAGGAGACCTTCGCCCGCCGGATCGGGGTCCCCGAGGCGGTCGCCGTCTCCAACTGCACGACCGGGCTGCACCTGGCGCTGCACCTGCTCGGCGTCGGGCCCGGCGACGAGGTCGTCGTCCCCTCGTTCTCCTTCATCGCCACCGCCAACGCCGCCCGCTACGTGGGCGCCCAGCCGGTCTTCGCCGATGTCGACGCGCTCACCGGCAACCTGACGCCCGCCACGGTCGAGGCGGTGCTCACCCCGCGCACCCGCGCCGTCGTGGTCGTGCACCAGGCCGGCGTCCCCGCCGACGTCCCCGCGCTGGAGGCGCTGCTCGCGCCCCGGGGGATCGCGGTGGTGGAGGACGCCGCCTGCGCCATCGGCAGCACCCTGCACGGCCGCCCGGTGGGCGCCGGGGCGCACCTGGCCGCCTTCTCCTTCCACCCCCGAAAGCTGGTGACCACCGGCGAGGGCGGCATGCTGACCACCACCGCGCCGGAGGTGGCCGCCCGCGCCCGCCGGCTGCGCGAGCACGGCATGAGCGTCAGCGCGGCCGACCGGCACGCCACCGGCCGGGTCGCGCCGGAGCAGTACCTCGAACCCGGCTTCAACTTCCGGATGACCGACGTGCAGGCCGCCATCGGGCAGGTGCAGCTGACCCGACTGGACGCGATGGTCGCCCGTCGCCGGGAGCTGGCCGCCCGCTACCGCGAGCTGCTCGCCGACCTGCCCGGCCTGCGGCTGGTGGCCGACCCGCCCTGGGGGACGACGAACTTCCAGTCCTGCTGGGTGCTGCTGCCCGAGGACGCGCCGGTCGGCCGGGACGCCGTCCTGGAGGGGATGAGCGCGGCCGGGATCTCCTGCCGCCGCGGCATCATGGCCGCCCACCTCGAGCCCGCCTACGCCGACCGGCCGCGGGTCAGCCTGCCGGTGACCGAGCGCCTCACCGCCGACAGCCTGGTCCTGCCGCTGTTCCACCAGATGACCGAGGCCGACCAGGACCGCGTGGTCGACGCCCTCCGCGCGGCACTGCGGTGAGCGCGACCGCGCGGCCGCTGGTCGTCCTCGGCTCGGGCGGTGCCGCCCGCGAGGTCGTCCAGCTGCTGCGCGCCTGCCCGGAGGCCGCCGGCGTCCCCGTCGCGGTCGCCGGGTTCCTCGACGACGACCCGGCGCGCGCGGGCGCGGCCGTCGACGGCGTCCCCGTGCTCGGGCCGACCGGCGAGGCCGCACAGCACGCGGCCCGCGGGGCGCTGCTGCTGGCCTGCGTCGGCAACCCGGGCGCCCCGGCCTCCCGGCAACGACTCGTCGACCGGCTCGGCCTGCCCGACGAGGTCTGGGCCACCGTGGTGCACCCGCTGGCGAGCGTCTCGCCGGACAGCACGGTCGGCGCCGGCTCGGTGCTGCACGCCGGCGTCGTCCTCACCGCCGCGGTGACCGTGGGCCGGCACGTCTACCTGATGCCGCACGTCGTGCTCACCCACGACGACGAGGTCGGCGACGCGGCCACCTCCGGCGCCGGCGTCCGGCTGGCCGGCGGCGTCTCGGTCGACGCCGCCGCCTACCTCGGCTCGGGCGCCCTCGTCCGCGAGCACCGGCGGATCGGAGCCGGCGCCGTCGTCGGCATGGGCAGCGTCGTCCTCCGTGACGTGCCGCCCGGTCAGACCTGGGCCGGCAACCCGGCCCGCCCGCTCGTCCCGTCCACCGCTGCCCTCCTGGAGGCCTCCCTGTGACGACCGTCGACCGACCCGTGACGACCCGTCCGGTCCCGCTGGTCGACCTCGGCATCCAGCGCGACCGCATCGCCGACGAGGTGGCCGAGGGGTTCGCGCGGGTGCTGGCCACGACCGCGTTCGTGCAGGGACCCGACGTGGGCGCCTTCGAGGAGGAGTTCGCCGCCTTCACCGGCCGGGCGCACTGCGTCGGCGTCGGCAACGGCACCGACGCGCTGGAGTTCGCGCTGCGCGCCGCGGGCGTCGGCGCGGGCGACCCCGTGGCGCTGCCGGCCAACACCTTCGTGGCGAGCGCGGAGGCGGTGCTGCGCGCCGGCGGCCGGCCGGTCCCGGTCGACGTCGACGATGAGCACCTGCTGCTCGACCCGGCGGCCCTCGAGGCGGTCGCGGGGGAGTGCCGCGCGGTGCTGCCCGTGCACCTGTTCGGCCAGATGGCCCCGATGGCGCAGATCCGGGAGGTCGCCGAGCGGTACGGGCTGGTGGTGGTCGAGGACGCCGCGCAGTCACAGGGCGCCACCCACCGCGGGGTGCCGATGGGCGGCTGGGGCACCGCGGCCGGCACGAGCTTCTACCCGGGCAAGAACCTCGGCGCCTACGGCGACGCGGGCGCGGTCACCACCGACGACCCCGGCGTCGCCCGCACCGTGCGGCTGCTCGCCAACCACGGCAGCGAGGTCAAGTACGAGCACCCCGTCCTGGGCTTCAACTCCCGCCTGGACACCCTGCAGGCTGTGGTGCTGCGGGCCAAGCTGCACCGGCTCGCCGGGTGGAACGCCGAGCGGGTGGCCGCCGCCGACCGCTACGCGGACCTGCTCGCCGGCGTCCCGAGCGTGCGGCTGCCGGCGGTGGCGCCGGGCAACGAGCACGTGTGGCACCTCTACGTCGTGCGGGTGGCCGCCCGCGACGCCGTGCTGGCCGACCTCAACGCGGCCGGGATCGGGGCCGGCGTGCACTACCCGGTGCCGGTGCACCTGACCGGCGCGCTGGCCCCGCTGGGTCACGGGCCGGGCGACTTCCCGGTCGCCGAGCGGGCGGCCGGCGAGATCCTCTCCCTGCCGCTGTTCCCGGGCATCACGCCCGCCCAGCAGGAGCGCGTCGCCGAGGTGCTCGCCGGGGCGGTGGTGCGGCATGGCTGAGCCGCCCGGCGTGCAGGTGCACCGGCTGGGGCTGTGCGAGAGCGACGACGTCGGCCCCGGCACCCGGATCTGGGCCTGGGCGCACGTGCTGCCCGGCGCCCGCGTCGGGGTCGACTGCAACGTGTGCGACCACGCCTACGTCGAGGGCGGCGCCCGCCTCGGCGACCGGGTGACCGTGAAGAACGGCGTCCTCGTCTTCGACGGCGTCGACATCGGCGATGACGTGTTCCTCGGCCCCGGCGTCGTGTTCACCAACGACCTGCGGCCCCGCGCCCACGTGAAGAAGGGCGCCGACGCGCTGCTGCCGACCGTGGTCGAGGACGGCGTCACGCTCGGCGCGGGCACCGTCGTCGTCTGCGGCACCCGCATCGGCCGGCACGCCTTCGCCGCCGCGGGGTCGGTCGTCACCCGTGACGTCCCGGCGCACGCCTTCGTCGCCGGCAACCCCGCGCGGCAGCGCGGCTGGGTCTGCGCCTGCGGCGAGCGGCTCGACGACCTGACCTGCGCCGCCTGCGGTGCGGCGTACGTGTGCCCAGGTCCCGGCGCGGGCCTCGAGCACGCTCCGATCCCGGCGGCATCGGACGCCTGATCATGGGCCTGCGCGTCAGCGAGGAGGCCTCGCTCTTCAATCGTGCGGGGCATGCCCTCGGCTGGAGCGTGGCGAGCACGGCGATCGGCAAGCTGAGCACCCTCGCGATCGGCATCGCACTCGCGCGCATCCTCGGTCCCGAGGAGTTCGGGACGTTCGCCGTCGCCCTCGTGGCGCTGCTGGCCGTCCTCAGCTTCAACGAGCTTGGTGTCAGCCTGGCGATCGTCCGCTGGCCGGGAGAGCCGGAGGACATCGCACCGACCGTCGCCACGCTGTCCGTGGGCTCGAGCCTCGTCACCTATGCCGGCTGCTGGTTCGCGGCACCGGCGTTCAGTGACCTCATGGGCCAGCCCGATGCGACCCCAACGGTCCGGCTGCTCTGCGTGTGCGTGCTCGTCAACGGCCTGGTGGCCGCTCCGGCAGCAGTCCTGCAACGCCAGTTCCGGCAGGACCGCAAGCTCGTCGCCGACCAGGTGACCACGTGGGTCGGCGCCCTCGTCTCGATCGGTTGTGCGCTGGCCGGTGCAGGGGCGATCAGCCTGGCCATCGGGCAGCTCACCGGCGCCGTCGCCGGTGGCGTGCTGCTCGCCGCGTTCGCGCCGTCGGCGCTGCGATTGGGGTTCGACCCCGGACGAGCCCGCGCGCTGCTCCGCTTCGGGCTGCCGCTGGCGGGGTCGAGCATCGTCGTCTTCGCTGTCGGCAACGTCGACCGACTGGTCGTCGGAGCCGTGCTCGGGCCGGTCCCGCTGGGTCTCTACGTCCTCGCGGTCAACCTGGCGAACTGGCCGGTCGCCGTCTTCTCCCAACCCGTCAGGGCAGTCGCTCCGGCCACGCTCGCCCGGCTGCAACACCGTCCCGACGTGATGCGCTCGACCTTCCTCGTGTTCGCGGGCCTGCTCACCGCCGTCACTGCGCCGGTGTGCGCGCTCCTGGGTGGAGCCGCCGAGCCGCTCGTGCGACTGGTCTACGGCACCGTGTGGGCCCCGGCGGCCGAGGCCCTGCCGTGGCTGGCCGCACTCGCCGTGCTGCGGGTGCTGTTCGAGTTGCACTACGACCACCTGGTCGTCCTGGCCCGAACCCGGGCGGTCTTCGCCGCCCAGGTCGTGTGGCTCGCTGCGCTGCTTCCGGCGACGGTCCTGGGTGCGCGGGCAGCCGGAGCGGAGGGAACCGCGGCTGCGTCCCTCCTCGTTGCGGCGCTGGTGGTCGCGCCCGTCTACCTCACCGCGGTGAGCCGGTCGGGGGTCGCTCCCGCCGCGGTCGGTCGGCGGGTCGCCCTGCCGGCCGGGGTCGCCGCCGTCGTGGGAGCGCTTGCGTGGCTCGTGTCCCGGACCGTCGACCCGGACATCGTGGCGCTGGCGACCGCCGCCGTACCGGCAGTCGCGGCGGTCGCGTTGCTGCTGTACCGGGCGCGGGACGACGTCCGGCGGCTCCGCAGTGACCTCGGACGCCAGGAGGTCGCCCCGTCGGTGCCGGCGGTCCCCTCGTCGACCGGGGCCGCGATCTCGACAGGAGGGATCCGCCCGTGAGGCCTCTGCGCGTCCTCGTGTACCCGCACACGATGGAGATCGGCGGCAGCCAGCTCAACGCGCTCGAGATCGCCGCGGCCGTTCGCGATCGCGGACACGAGGTGCTGCTCTACGCGCCCGACGGGGACCTGCTCTCCCACGCCCACGACCTGGGTCTCGAGCACGTACCGGCGGCCACCGCGCCGTTCCACCCCTCGCCCACGGTCACCGCCGACCTGGCGCGCCTGGTGCGCGACCGTGGGCTGGACGTCCTGCACGGTTACGAGTGGCCGCCGGCCCTCGAGGCATTCGCCGTGCGTGCCCTGCGACCGCACGTGGCCGCCGTGGCCACGGTGATGTCCATGGCCGTGCCGCCCTTCCTGCCCTCGTCCATGCCGCTCGTCGTCGGCACCCAGCGGCTGGCCGACCAGGCCCGCCGTGTGCGGCGTGGCCCGGTCCAGCTCCTCGAGCCACCGGTCGACACGCAGGCCAACCGGCCGGGGATCGCCGCGGCCGCGTTCCGCGCCGCGTACCCGGTCGACCCCGGTACCGCCCAGGTCGTCGTCGTGTCCCGGCTCGCACACGAGCTCAAGCTGGAGGGCATCCTCACGGCCGTCCGCGCGGTCGCGGCGCTGACCCGGCACCGGGCCATCCGCCTGGTCGTGGTGGGAGACGGTCCCGCGGCGCCCGAGGTGCAGCTTGCGGCGGAGGAGGCCAACCGAGAGGCGGGTCGCGTCGTCGTCCTGGTCACCGGCCAGCTCGATGATCCTCGCGGGGCGTACGACGCCGCCGACGTGTGCCTCGGGATGGGCGGGTCGGCGTTGCGTGCGCTGGCCTTCGCTCGACCGCTCGTCGTCCAGGGGGAGCGGGGCTTCTTCGAGCTGCTCACCCCCGAGACCGTCGGGTGCTTCCTGGAGCAGGGGTGGTACGGCGTGGGGAACCGGACCCCTGAGCGGGCGGCTGCCCACCTGACGGGGGTCCTCGCCTCGCTGCTCGACGACCGGCCGCTCCGTGAGCGACTCGGGGCCTACGGTCGGGAACTGGTCACAGAACGTTTTGGCCTGAGCCGGGCCGCCGATTCCCAGATCGAGCTCTATCTCCAGGCCGTCGAGGCCCGCGCCGGGAGGGGACGCACGGTGGCCGAGGGCGCGCGGTGCACCGCCTCGGTGCTCGGACACAAGGCACGGCGGCGGGTCCAGCGGCTGCGTGGGGACGTCGCCCGGGACGACTTCAATGCCAAGCCGGCCTGATCGGCGGTGGGGCGCCGTGGCGGTCTGCCGCGCTGAGCAACACGTCGGCACGCGCCGCCCAGCTGTTCTCGTGGGCCCAGCCGAGGCTGCGCTCCCGCCATCCGGTGGGCGGACCCGACACGGCCAGCGAGGCCGCCGCCGCTGCGAACTTCCGAGGTTCCGCGGCTGTGGTGACCAGTCCGTGGGGCAGCAACTCGAGCGCCGGCAGGGGACTGCTCACCACGGGCACACCGGCAGCGAGGTACTCCAGCGTCTTCAGCGGGATGCTCGCCTGGTTGAACGCCGTCAGACGGTAGGGCGTCAGTCCCACGTCCATGGCGGCGAGGTAGGTGGGGAGGCGTTCGACCGGCTGACGGCCCACCCACTGGACCTGGTCGCGTGCCATGAGGGCCGCGACTCGCGACGGCTCGAAGGAGGGGTCGATCGGCCCGACCAGCAGGAGCGACAGGTCGGCGTCGACCACTGCTTCCAGCAGGGCGAGGTCCAGTCGCGCCGAGAGCTGACCGACCACACCGACAACCGGGCGGGTCAAGCGGAGGTGCGCTGGCCGAGACGCCGCCGCCACCTGCCTGCGGACGCTGGGATCGCAGCCGTTGGGGAGCACCTGCACGTCGTGCCCCGCGGCGGACCAGCGCTGGGCGAGGACCGGCGAGATGGCCAACCGCACTCCGGCGCTGGCGAGTTGGCGGCGCTCCCACCGTGCGAGCAGCTCGCGGTCGATCCCCATGAGATCGGCCCCGGCGGCGAAGTCGTCGGTGGCGTAGTAGACACGTGTGCCGCCCAGACGTGGACGGGGTTGCGGGGTGGCAACCACCTCGGTCGTCGGGACCAGCCCCTCTCGCCGCATGGCGGACCGCGCTGCACGGCCGGCGCGCCAGGAGGACAGCCGCCACGTCATACGTCGGTTGGGCCATGGCGGGCCGGCGGTCCGGATGGTCACCAGCGAGGGCGAGCGGCGGGTGATCTTGACCGGTCGCAGCAGCCCGCGCAGGCCCTGTTCGCGCAACCAGTGCTGGAGCGGAACGGGCGGGTCGACCCACAGCACGGGACGGTGCCGGGAGACCGCCTGCGCGAGGAGACGGTCGGTCCCTGTGACCTCGTCCCAGCCCACGCCCGGATACCAGACGACGCGCCCGGACGGGATCACGGCTCGACGGAGGCGGCAGTGAGCGACATGGCGCTGCACAGTAACCGCGCGCACGAGGGGGAGCGGACGTGAGCACACCGCCGACTGGACGAACCGGGACAGGACTCGCCGAACCTGCATCGGCCGGTGAGACGCAGGCGCCCGCAGCACATCGGCGGCGTCGACGGGTCGTGTGGGTAGGCACCGCAGCGCTTCTGGTCGTGGTCTTGGCCGTCGTCCTGGCCGTCGTCCGGGACGGGACCGTGCAGGGCGGAACGGGCGCCGACGGGCCCACCCACGACACAGGCACCGGTTCCGGGGGCGATGCCGGCGGTGTCGTCCCGCCACGCGGCGACGTCGCGCTGCTCGCCCTCCCGCGGGTCCCGTGGGAGGGCGGCCCCGAGTACTGGTCTCGGTACCCAGCGGCCGTCGCGGCCGGCTGGACCGACCCCACGTTCTTCCCAGTCGTCGCCTGGCATGACGGCATCTCCTCCGACGAGGAGGTCCAGTACGACAAGGGGATCGGGATCAACACGTACATCGGCATGGACGCCGCGACGCCCTACAGCCTGTTCGCCGACAACGGCGTCTTCTGGATGGGCTCGCAGCTCAACGAGACGTTCCCTGAGGACGGCGCCAACTGGCCCGCCGCGTTCCTCGACGACGAGGTCGACGGCCGCTACACCCCCGAGGAGGGCCGAGCACACCTCGAGAAGCTGCGCGGGGATCTGCCCGGCGACCGGCCGGCCTACGCGAACTTCACGCAGAGCGTGATCAGCACCGACATGGCCCGTGACGACACCGAGGCCTACGTGAACGGCTACAGCGACATCGTCTCGGTGGACATGTACTGGTACACGATCCCGTTCTGCGACTTGCAGCCGTTCCGCGGCTCGGTCTACCTGGTGCCCGTACGGGAAGACACCTGCAGAACCGCGTCGAGCTACGGTGCGGTCGTCGACTCCCTCCGTCAGCTCGACGCCGCAGACGGTCGACTCCAGGCGATCTGGCAGTTCGTGGAGCTGCTCAACGGCGGGCCAGGAGGGGGCCCCTTCACCGCGAACATCCAATCCGGTCAGCTGCAGGGTGCGGTCATGAACTCGGTGATCCACGAAGCCAGGGGCATCGTGTGGTTCAACCAGTCCCTCAGTGGCCCCTGTCAGGGCGGCAACCTCATCCGCCTCTCCCAGGTGCAGGACGACTTCTGCGGCGCTGACCAGGTCGCGGCCGCCGCCGAGGTCAACAGCGTGGTGCGCCAGCTGGCACCGGTACTCAACACCCAGTCCTACGAATGGGACGCCGGCCCCGGACTGGACACCATGCTCAAGGCCCGGGACGGATCGGCCTACCTGTTCGCGATGATCGACGGCAGCGCCGGCCCCGGCGAGCGCACCCTGCAACTGCCGTCAGGTGTCGGCACGCAGGTCGAGGTCTTGTTCGAGGACAGGTCGCTGCCAGTCAGCAACGGCGTCTTCGTGGACACCTTCGCCGAGGAGTACACCTGGCACGTCTACCGCATCCCCCTGACGGGGGATCAACAGTGACCCGACTCGTCACCCACGTGCTGCTCACCCGCTTCAACCTCCCCTCCCGTGGGCACGAGAGCCTCGTCCGGGCTCAGGAGAACTGGTTGCGGGACCGGGTCGCGCTCTTCGAGCGGCACTGCCTCCCCTCGGTGCTCGGCCAGACCCGGCGCGACTTCCGCTGGCTGGTGTACTTCGACCCGGCCAGCCCTGACTGGCTGCTCGAGTGGATGCGCGACCACGAGCGGCGTGGTTCCTTCACTCCCCTCCTGCGCGAGGAGGTGCCTCACGCCGATCTGATGGCCGACATCGGTGCGGTGACCCGCGACCGATCGGGAGACCTGCTCACGACCAACCTCGACAACGACGACGGCCTGGCGCGGGACTTCGTCGCCCGCCTGCAGGACGCCGCGGTTCCCCCCGGACGTGCGGCGCTGTACGTCGGCGAGGGGCTCATCGTGAGAGGCGACCGCGTCTACCGCCGTCTGGACCGGTACAACGCCTTCTGTTCGGTACGCGAGACCTGGGACGACCCTGTGACCTGCTGGTCGGACTGGCACACCGGGCTGGTGGACCACATGCCTGCTGTCGTCCTCCGTGGTCACCCGGGCTGGCTGCAGGTCGTGCACGGAGGCAACGTCAGCAACCGCGTCCGCGGCCGCCGCACGCGGCCCTCGACACACACCGAGGCCTTCCCCGGACTGCCCGGGGGACTTCCCGATCCGGGGTGGGCCGCGCTCGCGGCAGACGTGCTCGTCGGTGGGCCAGGACGCGCGCTCCGGGAGGCCGGCCGAGCGGCGATCAAGACGGTGGTCCTAGCCGTCCTGGGGCGCGAGGCGCTCGACCGAGTCAAGTTCTTCGCGGCCACCGCCCGCAACCGGGTTCGCCGATCGAGGACGCCAGGACGATCGGGCGTGGCAGGGAAGAACCCGGTGACGGAGCCGGTCAGGGCCCGTATGTTGCCCGTCGACGGGGGCGCCGGGCGCCCTGGCGGTGGCTCCAGCGTCGCGGACCCGGTGTGAGGACGACGACAGGACGGCGGACGCCCATGAGCCGGACCGCGCTGCCCCGTACGGCGGCGCGTGGAGTGCCGGACGGCTCCGAGCCGGACGTCCCGCTCGACTGCGTCCTGGTCGTCGTCACCTACCGCAGTGCCCGGGACCTTCCGCGTCTACTGGACTCGGTCCCGGCGGCGCTGCGGGGCCTCCGGGCGGAGACCCTGGTGGTGGACAACGCTTCCGATGACGAAGTGGCGGGCGTCGTGGCAGGCCGACCGGCGACCCGTCTGCTCCCCGCCGGGGCGAACCTCGGCTACGCCGGAGCCATCAACCTCGCCCTGGAGCAGGTTCCCCCGGCGCGATGGGTGGCGGTCCTCAATCCGGACCTGACGCTCGCACCGGGGGCGCTCGCCCAGTTGGTGGCGTGTGGTGAGCGCACCGGCGCGGCGGCCGTGGTGCCCCGTCTCCTCGACGCCGATGGGCACCCGTCACCATCCCTGCGGCGGGAGCCGACGGTGCGCCGGGCGCTCGGCGAGGCGCTGCTCGGTGACATCCTGCCGAGCCGGCCGCCATGGTCCTCCGAACTCGTGCGGGACGCGGCGGCTTACCGAGTCGAGCACCCCATCGAGTGGGCCACCGGCGCGGTGGTCCTCCTCCGCACTTCAGCGGTGGCCCGGGTGGGGCGCTGGGATCCCCGGTTCTTCCTCTACTCCGAGGAGACCGACTACCTGCGCCGCATCCGGGCGGCGGGGTCTTCTGTCTGGTTCACACCTGCAGCTGTGGCGCGGCACCGTGGAGGCGGTTCCGGGCAATCCCCCGACCTCGCCGCGCTCCTGGTCGTCAACCGCGTGCGTTACGCCCGCAAGTGGCACGGCCGCCCCACAGCGGCGGCTGTCTGGGCGGTCTCTCTCCTGCACTGCACACTGCGGCTGGGGGACGCGGGTCACCGCCGGGCCCTCGCCGCACTCCTCTCCAGGAGAGTGCGACACGGTCTCCCGGGCGCCGAGCACGCGCCGGATCGAGCCACTGCCGTCAGGAGTTCTGCGTGAGCCGCGCGGTGACCGCAGGACCTGCCGGTCCGATCGGCGAGCCTCGGCGGACCGAGTCGCCGTCACGGACACTGCCGCGAGCCGACTCCCGCGCCGCTGGAGTGCCCGGACGGCGTACTGGCACAGCGGAGGCGCCCTGGTCGCCGGTCGAGGTCAGGGAACGGCAAGCCACGCTGTTGCTCGGCGCCTACGCCATCACGCTCTTCGTGTTCCCGTCCGACCTCGTGCTGCGGATCGTGGGCGGTCAGGGCTATGTGGCCGGGTTGATCGCGCTCATGCTCTTCGTGCTGTGGGTCGCCTCGACGCTGCTGGGTGCACACGACCCGCTGCAGGTCCGCCACCCCACGCGCGCGGCGGTCGCCTACTTCGTCCTCACCGGTCTGCTGTGCTGGGCTTTGACGCCGTTCCACGGTCTCAACGCCACGCAACAGCTGGCCGCAGATCGCTGGATCATGATGCTCGCCGGCACAGCGGGTGTCGTCCTCGTGGCTGCTGAGGGCCTCGGACGTCTGGCCAACCTGCTGACCGTCTTGCGGATGGCTGTCTACGGCGCCGCCTTCTGCGCCTTCGTCGCCGTACTCCAATGGGTCCTCACGATCGATCTCAGCGGCCCCATCCGCAACCTGCTGCCCGGCTTCACCGTCGACGGCACGCTGAGTGTCTGGCAGGCCCGCGGCGCCCTCCAGCGGGTCTTCGGCACAGCCATGCACCCCATCGAGCTCGGCGTCGTCTCCGGCATGATGCTGCCGCTGGCCCTGGTGCTGGCCGTCCACGACCGGCCCCGTGGTGCGGTCTCGCGGTGGCTCCCCGTCCTGCTGATCGGCCTGGCCATCCCCGCCTCGGTCTCCCGATCGGCGGTCCTGGCCGCACTGGTGGCATCGGTGGTGTTGGTGCTCTCCTTGCCGGCGCGACCGCGCGTCACCGCACTCGTCCTGCTGCCTGCGAGCGCCTTCGCGATCGGTATCGCGAGGCCGGGCTACCTCAGGACACTCGCGGAGTTCATCGGCGCCGGAAGCGCCGACACGTCGGTGTCCAGCCGGATCGAGGACTACCCGATGGTCGCGCGTCTGGTCGCCGAGCACCCCTGGGCCGGCCTCGGTGGTGGAACCTATCTCCCGGCAGACCTCCTGGCGGTGTTGGACAACCAGTACCTCAAGAGCGCGATCGAGCTGGGACTGATCGGGATGACGGGACTGATCATCTACTTCCTGGTCCCGGTGCTGACCGCGCTCGGCGCGCGCCTGCGTTCCCGGGACCCCGTCCTGCGGGCCGTCGCCGGCGCGCTGGCCGGCGCCGCGCTGGCCGGGGCCGTCTGCGCAGCGACCTTCGACGCCTTCGCGTTCAACATGTTCGTCGGAGTACAGGCGCTGGTGACCGGGTGCGCAGGGGCGTGCTGGGTGCTGTCCCGCCGGGAGCCGCATGGACCCGCATCCACTGTCCACGACGTGAACGGAGACTGACCGTGGACCTCTTCGCCATCCTGCGCTCGATCAGGAGACACTGGGTCATCACCGGCTTGGTGGTGGTGCTGACCGCTGCCGCCTGTGCCTGGCTGGTGCTCGTCATGCCCCGTGACTACGAGGCAAACGCCTCGTATGTCCTGGTCAACCCGGCACCACCGCCGACGGACGCGCAGATCGAGCGTGATCCGTCTCTGGCAGGTGTCAACCGCAACAACCCGTACCTGAGGTTCGCCAACGAGGGGACCGTCGGACAGGTCTTGTCGGCCCGGATGAGCGGCGGCACGGTTCGCGACGCCCTCGTCGGCCAAGGTGCGGACGCCGGATACACCATCGGTCCCTCCCCGACCTCGGGTCAGATCGTGGACATCGTCGGCACGGGGACCAGCGCTGCCGAGGCGGAACGGACCCTCGCACTCGTGAGCGAGCGCATGGAGGCCGAGTTGGCCGCACTGCAGCAGGTGTACGGCGCGGACCCCAGCGCGCTGATCACGCCACTACCGGTGGCAGAGCCGACCGGTGGACACGTCGTCGTGTCGGGCACCATCCGGTCGCTGGTGGGGGTCGTGGGGGCTGGTGTCATCCTGCTGTTCGCCGCGATCTCCATCGCAGAGGGGCGGGAGGCGCTCCGCCGAGAGGAGCGCCGCCCGAGCCGTCGAGCGACGGGCCGCCACGAGGCGCCGGAGGAGGACGCGGAGCGGGATGTCTCGGCTTCACGGTCCGTCCTGCTGCCGAGGTCGGAAGCCGGAGTGGCTGACTCTCGGCCGTCGCTGTTCCCGGCCGAGGCCCCGGGAGCAGCAGGTGCCGACCTCCGTGACCCTCATGGCTCGGACGACGGGCCCGGGGAGTCGATGCGTGAGCCGCAGCCGGCGGGGGCGCGCGTAGGGGAGTGACAACACGCCTCCTCCTACCCACATCTCCTCGTACCGATGTGGCCCGTCATGTCGTTGGTGGGTCTCAGGCGCTCGAGAGGACCTCTGCACGCTCGATCAAGGTCGAGGCGCGGGAGTCCCACGAGCAGTGGAGCACAGATCCCCGCAGCCGGGCTTGTGTCGACGGGCCGCCGTCGGCGAGCGTCCGGCGGACCGCGGCCACGAACTCTTCGGGCGTGCGGGCGATCCGCACCCGGTCCCGGTAGCCGGCCAGCTCGGCGAAGTCGGTGCTCACGACCGGCAGGCCGAGCGCCAGGTACTCCTTGAGCTTGATCGGGTTGGCGTGCGCGATCCAGCCGTTGTCCTGCCACGGCATGACGGCGACGTCGAAGGCGGACCCGTAGGCGGGGATCGACTCGTAGGGCCGGTGCCCCAGCCAGTGGACGTTGGGGTAGCGGTCGAAGCGGCCCATCGGGTGGTTGGCGTCCCCGATGAGCACCAGCGAGGCCTCGGGGACCTCGGCGGCCAGCCGCTCCAGCAGGTCGAAGTCGACGACGAAGTCGTCCAGCGCGCCGTAGAAGCCGATGCGTGGTCCGGCGAGCGCACGGATGTCGGCCGGCCACTCCTCGGGTGGGCGGCGACGGAAGTGCTCGACGTCCACGCCGTGGTCCAGGTAGTGGCCGCGCGGACCCGTGTGCGGCGCCTCCTCCGCCATCAGTGCGCGGCTGACGTAGAGGACGTGGTCGGCGTTTGCCAGGAGGTCGCTCTCCATGGCCTCGATGGAGCGGGTGTCGGCCTCCGGGAACGCCGAGTGCCGGTCGGACCGGTTGAACACCAGGGACCGGCGGCGCATCGGCCGGACGACGTCCCACGCGGTCGGCACCGTCACCACGACCACTGGCTCCCGGATCCCCAGCCACCACATGACCGCCCGCACCTGGACGCGGACGAACCGGGCGGCCCAGCGGCGAGCGCGGGCGGACCCGTAGAAGGGAAGGGGCAGGGGGGAGACGACGTGGAAGCCCGGCAGGTCCAGGAGCGGACGCCGCACCAGCCGGGCCACGCTGCGGAGCTTGCGGGCCAGCCGCCGGACGACGTGCGTGCTCACTCCCGGGCGCGGCATCCGCATGCCGATGCTGTTGACCACGAGGACCCGCCGGCTGCGGGCCACCGAGCGCATCAGCTGGAAGTCCGAGTGCGCCTGGTTGTGGTACCACCAGTCCTGCGCCGCGAAGCAGAGGTAGTCAGCACCGCCGGAGGCTGGCACCGCCTTCTCATTCCGCTTCACGCCCGGACCTCCTCGTGGCCGACGCCCGGAGTCCCGCCGGTCACCGGACGGGTCGCGAAGCCGAGCGCGGCCGCCCGGCTGAGCACGTCCAGGGCGAACGGCAGGTCCTCGACGAGGTAGCGCCGCGCCAGCCGCCGGGGCTCCAGAGCGAGGCGGTGGACCCACTCGGCGCCCATCCGCTGCACCACCCCGGGCGCCCGGCGGAACTGCCCGGCGGCGAAGGGGATGCCGGCGCCGCAGCCGAGCATCCAGGCCGCAGGCAGCAGCGGCCGCAGGTGGGCGATCAGCCGCTCCTGCTTCGGGAAGCCCAGTCCCACGAGGACGAGGTCGGGACGGGCGGTGACGATCCTGTCGACGACCGCCGCCACCCGCTCCTCGGATCGGTCGAAGCCGTAGGGCGGGGAGTCCGTGCCGGCCACCGAGAGACCGGGATGACGCCCGGCCAGTGCGGCGGCGGCTGCCTCGGGGACCCCCGGGTCACCCCCCACGAGGTAGATCGAGTGCCCGGCCGCGGCCGCTGCGCCCGCGAGGGTGTCGACCAGTGAGGCACCGGTGACGCGTTCCGGCAGCGGGTCCCCGGCCAGCCGGGAGGCCCAGACGAGCGGCATGCCGTCGGCGACCGCGATGGTCGCCCCGGAGACGAGCCGGGCCAGGTCGGCGTCCCGCGCGGTCGCGCGGAGGATGTCGACGTTGACGGTCACGATCCAGCCGCCCTCTCCGTCCGCCCAGCCGGCGACGACCCGCTGGGCCACGGCCGCCTCGGTGAGAGCGGCCAGTGGAGTGCCCGCCACTGAGACGGTGTGGCAGGCGCACGCGTCGGGGTCCGGGATCGGCGATCCGGTCCCGAGCGGGCTCCGGGGAGCGGGAAGAGGTTGAGCTGTGACGCTCGCCATGGCGCTGGATCGTGTCGATCGGCCCGCCGCCGTAGTTGATCCGTCGCCCTGTCCGGGTGTCCCTCACGCGTGTCCTGACGATCCGTGACGGCGGGGATCGGGCACGGAGGCGCCGGGCCCGTCCGTCCCGGTCGGGGCCTCACGGAGTGTCACCCGGTCCTCCGGTTTGGGAGTCCCGGCGAGGGGGCTGTCCGCGGACTAGCCTGGGAGGGCCCCGGCGCCGCACTCGGCGGCGCGCTCTGCGGGCCGTCGTCCCCAGGAGGAAGTCCCCGTGAGCCTGCGCGGCGTGCTCGACGTCGTCCTCAGCGATCCCGGCACGGCCCGCGTGGTCGCCGCCGCGGGGTCGGCCGAGCTCGCCGTCCCGGCCCCGCCGCCGGTGCAGCCGCTGGTCGCCGCCGCGCTGGCCGCGGCCGAGCCCGGCGCGGACGTGCCGGTCCTGCTCGTGACCACCGGCGAGCGCGACGCCGACGTCGCAGCCGACCTGCTGCGCTGCTTCCTGCCCGACCGCCGGGTGGAGACCTTCCCGGCGTGGGAGACGCTGCCGCACGAGCGGCTCTCCCCGCGGGCCGACACGGTCGGTCGCCGGTTGGCGGTGCTGCGCGACCTGACCGACCCCGGGCAGAACGGCCGGATCGACGTGCTGGTCGCCCCGGTCCGCAGTGTGCTGCAGCCGCTGGCCCCGGGCCTGGGCGACCTCGTGCCGGTCGAGCTGCGCCCCGGCGACACCGTCGAGCTCGACGACGTCGCCCGCGCCCTGGCCGACGCCGCCTACACCCGCGTGGAGCTGGTGGAGAAGCGCGGCGAGTTCGCCGTCCGCGGCGGCCTGCTCGACGTCTTCCCGCCCACCGAGCCGCACCCGGTCCGGGTGGAGTTCTGGGGCGACGAGGTCGACGAGCTGCGGTACTTCTCCGCCGCCGACCAGCGCTCCCTCGACGACCGGCCCGAGCGGCTGTGGGCCCCGCCGTGCCGCGAGCTGCTGCTCACCGACGCCGTCCGGGCGCGCGCCGCGGAGCTGGCCGCCGAGCACCCCGGCCTCGCGGAGGTCCTCGGCAAGCTCGCCGAGGGCATCGCCGTCGAGGGCATGGAGTCGCTCACGCCCGCGCTCGTCGAGGGCGACCTGCAGCTGCTCACCGACCTGGTGCCCGCCGGCACGCACGTGCTCGTCGCCGACCCCGAGCGGGTGCGCAGCCGCGCCGCCGACCTGGTCCGCACCGCCGAGGAGTTCCTCGCCGCGTCCTGGGCCACCGCCGCGGAGGCGGGGGAGGCCCCGCTGGACCTCGGCGCGTCGTCGTTCCGCACCCTCGAGGACGTCGAGGCCGCCGCCCGCTCCCGCGGCCTGCCGTGGTGGACCACCGGCGCCTTCACCCTCGGCGACGACGACGCCGCGCTGCAGGCCACCACCGTCGAGCGCTTCGCCGGCGACCTCGACCGCGCCGTCGGGACGCTGCGCGACTGGACCCGCGAGGGCTGGCGGGTCGTGCTGACCTTCGCCGGGCCCGGCCCGGCCCAGCGCGCGGCCGAGCAGCTCGGCGCCGCCGACCTCGGCGTGCGGCTGGTGCCCGGCCTCGAGTCCGCGCCCGAGGCGGGGCTGACCTCGATCACCCAGGGCAACCTGGAGTCCGGCTTCACCCTCCCCGGCGTGAAGCTGGCGCTGGTCACCGAGCACGACCTCACCGGCCAGCGCGGCACCACGATGCGCGACGCGCAGAAGATGCCCGCGCGCCGCCGCAACGCCGTCGACCTGGTGCAGCTGCAGCCCGGCGACCTCGTCGTGCACGAGCACCACGGCATCGGCCGCTACATCGAGATGGTCAGCCGCACCGTCAACGGCGGGCAGCGCGACTACCTCATCGTCGAGTACGCCCCGTCCAAGCGGAACCAGCCGCCGGACCGGCTGTTCGTGCCGACCGACGCCCTCGACCAGCTCACCCGCTACGTCGGCGGCGAGCAGCCGGCGCTGTCCAAGCTCGGCGGCGCCGACTGGCAGAAGACCAAGGGCCAGGCCCGCAAGGCGGTCAAGCAGATCGCCGCCGAGCTCATCCGCCTCTACTCCGCCCGCATGGCCACCAGGGGGCACGCCTTCGGCCCGGACAGCGTCTGGCAGCGGGAGCTCGAGGACGCCTTCCCGTTCCAGGAGACGCCCGACCAGCTCGGCGCCATCGACGAGGTCAAGCGGGACATGGAGAACCCGGTCCCGATGGACCGGGTCATCTGCGGCGACGTCGGCTACGGCAAGACCGAGATCGCCGTGCGCGCCGCGTTCAAGGCGGTGCAGGACGGCAAGCAGGTCGCCGTCCTCGTGCCGACGACGCTGCTGGCCAACCAGCACTTCAAGACCTTCTCCGAGCGGATGGCCCAGTTCCCGGTGACGGTGAAGGTGCTGTCCCGGTTCCAGTCCGACGCCGAGAGCGCCGAGACGCTGCGGCAGCTCGCCGCCGGCGAGGTCGACGTCCTGGTGGGCACCCACCGGCTGCTGCAGCAGACCACCCGGTTCAAGGACCTCGGGCTGGTCATCGTCGACGAGGAGCAGCGCTTCGGCGTCGAGCACAAGGAGTACCTCAAGACGATGCGGACGGCCGTCGACGTGCTGTCGATGTCGGCCACCCCCATCCCGCGCACGCTGGAGATGAGCCTGACCGGCATCCGCGAGATGTCGACGATCCTCACCCCGCCCGAGGAGCGGCACCCGGTGCTCACCTACGTGGGCGCCTGGGACGACAAGCAGATGGCCGCCGCGATCCGCCGCGAGCTGCTGCGCGACGGCCAGGTCTTCGTCATCCACAACCGGGTGCAGTCGATCGACAAGGCCGCGGCGAAGATCCGGCAGCTGGTGCCCGAGGCGCGGGTGGCCGTCGGCCACGGTCAGATGAAGGAGCACGAGCTCGAGCGCATCATGGTCGGCTTCTGGGAGAAGGAGTACGACGTCCTGGTCGCGACGACGATCGTCGAGTCCGGCCTGGACATCCCGAACGCCAACACCCTGGTCGTCGACCGTGCCGACACCTTCGGCCTCTCGCAGCTGCACCAGATCCGCGGCCGCGTGGGCCGCGGCCGCGAGCGGGCCTACGCCTACTTCACCTACGACCCCTCCCGGCCGCTGACCGAGACCTCGGTCGACCGGCTGACCACCATCGCGCACAACACCGACCTCGGCGCCGGCATGGCCGTGGCGATGAAGGACCTGGAGATCCGCGGCGCGGGCAACCTGCTCGGCGGGGAGCAGTCCGGGCACATCGCCGGCGTCGGCTTCGACCTGTACGTGCGGCTGGTCGGCGAGGCGGTGGCCGACTACCGCGCCCAGGTCACCGGCGAGCAGGCGCCCGCCGAGCCGGTCGAGGTCCGGGTGGACCTGCCGGTCGACGCGCACCTGCCGCACGACTACGTGCCCGGCGAGCGGCTGCGGATGGAGGCCTACCGCAAGGTCGCCTCGGTGCAGGACGACGACCAGGCGCAGGCCGTGCTCGACGAGCTGACCGACCGCTACGGCGCCCCGCCGGCCCCGGTGCTCAACCTGCTCGCGGTGGCCCGCTTCCGCGCGGCGATGCGGGCCCTCGGCGTCACCGAGGTGTCGCTGCAGGGCCGGGCCATCCGGGTCTCGCCGGTGTCCCTGCGCGAGTCCCAGCAGATGCGGCTGTCCCGCTTGGCCGACGGCGCCACCTACAAGTCCACCGTCTCGACGGTGTCGCTGAAGGTGCCGGTCGGCCCGGACCGGCGCACCCCGCTGCGCGACGTCGCGCTGCTCGAGCACCTGCACTCGCTGCTGAAGGCGGTGCTCGAGCAGCCGATCGCCGCCTGAGCTCAGTCGAGGGCGGCGGAGACCTCCGCTGCCAGCGTGCCGACGTGCCGGTCGCTGAGCATCCCGATCCGCTCGTCGTCGAGGTCGCCGTGGTAGCCGGGGACGTCGACCACCCGCAGCTCGCCGACCCTGCGCCGCCAGGCGCCCAGGGTCCGCGACGCCGCGGCGCGGGAGCCCGCGGCGAGGAAGTAGCGGACCGGGCCGTCGAAGCGGCCGGGCCGGTAGGCCTCGGACACCTCCTGCGTCCCGAGGAAGAACGCCAGCTCGGGGTCGGGGGCCGCGGCGGCGGCCACGGGTGCGGCGGGCCGGCGCCGGCCGGTCAGTCGGCGCAGCGCCCCCTGGAGCGCCGCCCGCAGCGTGGCCCGGCGGCCGGCCCAGCGGACCCGCTCGGACTCGAACCGGCTGAGCGCCGCCCGGGGCGGGCGGGCGTCGAGCAGACCCAGACAGCCGATCTCCTCCCCGGCCGCCCGGAGCCGGGTCGCGACGTCGTAGGCGACCAGGCCGCCGAAGGAGTAGCCGAGCAGCGTGTAGGGCCCCTCCGGCTGGGCGCCGCGCACCTGCTCCAGGGCGTCGGCGGCGACCTCCTCGATGGTGCGGTGCCGTCCCGTGGCGTCCCGCAGCGGCAGCCGCAGGCCCAGCACCGGCCGGGTGGTGGCGAGCCGGTCCACCAGCCCCGCGTACAGGTTCAGCTGACCCCAGGCGTCCGGGACGAGGAAGACCGGGCGGCCCTCCCCGGCCCGCAGCTCGGCCACCCCCGCGGGCGCGGCGGTGAGCGCGGCTGCCGCGGCCCGGGCTAGGCCGGCCGGCGTCGGGTCCTCCGCGAAGCGCTGCACCGGGACGTCGGCGTCGAGCTCCAGCCGCACCCGCCGCAGCAGGCTCAGCACCTGGCGGGAGGTGCCGCCGAGGTCGGACCAGTCGTCGTCGGGGGCGGCCGAGCGCACGCCGAGCACCTCGCACCAGATGCGCGCGACCCGGGCGTCGAGCCCGTCGTCCTCCTCCGGCGCAGCCGGGACGGCGGCGGCGGCGACCGCGCGGCGGATCTCGTCGAGGCAGCCGGGATTGCGCAGCGCGACGGCGTTGGCGATCGGGTCGCCGTTGACCGCGTCGCGGGCGGCGCGCTCGGAGCGCTTGCCGTTGTGGGTCAGCGGGAGCTCGCCCACCGCGACGACCAGCGAGGGCACGTGGGCGGCGGAGGCCTCCCGGCGCAGCGTGCGCCGGATCGTGCGGTCCAGCCCGCCGTCGAGCCGGGCGCCGGGCCGCAGCACCACGAGCAGCACCATCCGGGAGAGGCCGGGCCGGCCGTCGTCGCGCTGCTCGACGGCCATCGCGTCGGCGACCTCGGGCAGCTGCCGCAGCACCGTGTAGATCTCGCTGGGCCCGATGCGCAGCCCGTCGATGTTGAGGACGCCGTCGGAGCGCCCGTGCAGCCGTGAGGACCCGTCGGGGTCGAACTCGACGAGGTCGCCGTGGGTCCACATCCCCGGGTGGTCGGCGAAGTAGGCGGCGTGGAAGCGGCTGCCGTCGGGGTCGCGGAGGAACCCGACGGGACGGCTGGGGAAGGGCCGCCGGCAGACCAGCTCGCCGACCTGCCCGACGACCTCGGTGCCGTCCTCGTCGACGGCCGCGACGTCCATCCCGAGGCTGCGGGTCTGGCAGCGGCCCCGCCGGACCGGGACGTCGGGGGCGCCGAGCACGAAGCAGCCGATGATGTCGGTGCCCCCGGAGACCGACTGCACCGGCACCGGCCCGACGGCCTCGGCCACCCAGTCGAACTGCCAGTCGTGCAGGACGGCGCCCGTGGAGAGCACCGCCCGCAGTCCCGACAGGTCGAGGTCCTCCGCGGGCCGGTGACCGGCGTCCTGGCACAGCTGCAGGTAGGCCGGGCTGGTGCCGAACACCGTCACGCGGTGGTCGGCGGCGAGCCGCCACAGCGTCTCCGGGCCGGCGACGGGGCCGTCGTAGACGACGACCGAGGCGCCGGTGGCCAGGGCCGACAGCTGCCAGTTCCACATCATCCAGGCGGTGGTGGTGTGGAAGTACAGCGTGTCGCCGGGGCCGAGGTCGACGTGCAGCCGGTGCTCCTTGACGTGCTCGAGCACGGTGCCGCCGACCCCGTGCACCATCGCCTTGGGCGGGCCGGTGGTGCCCGAGGAGAACATCACGAACAGCGGCGTGTCGAAGGCGTGGCGCGGCCACCCGGTCGCGGGCTCGGCGTCAGCGGTGGCGTCGGCCAGCCGGTCCACCGGCAGGTCCAGCTCGGGCAGCGGCCGGTCGTCGAGCAGCAGCACCCGGCGCAGGGTCGGCAGGCCGGCGACGACCTCGCCCACCACGTCGTCGGGGACCGCCCGGCGGTCGAGGACGAGGAGGGCCGGCTCGACCTGCGCGAAGCGGCCGAGCAGGGACGCCGCGCCCATGTCCGGCGCGGCGGTGGAGACGGCGGCCCCGATCGCGGCCACGGCGAGGGCGACGACGGCCGTCTCGCCGGTGTTGGCCGCGATCAGCACGACCCGGTCGCCCTCGGCCAGCCCGAGCCGTCGCAGGGCGGTCACCGTCCGGGCGACGGCGTCGCGCAGCTCGCCGCGGGTCCAGCGCTCGGCCGGTCGGTCGGCGTGCACCGCGGTGAGCGCGGGGGCGTCGTCCCCGGCGTCGTCCAGCGGCCGCAGCAGCACCTCGGCGTAGTTCAGCCGCAGGTCGGGGAAGAAGCGGGCGGTCTCCACGTCGGTGCCGGTGAGGACGGTGTCGGCCGAGCCCGACCACGGCAGCTCCGACCAGTCCAGCAGCGTGCGCCAGAAGAGCTCGGGCTGCTCGACGGAGAACGCGTGGAGGGCGCCGGGCGCGTCCAGCGCGGTCCCGGTCACCTCCTCGCAGCGGGCCCGGAAGCGCGCGAGCTGGGGAACGGCGGGGGCGAGCGTCATCGGGGGGTCTCCTCGTCCGGGGCGGCCGCCAGGCTGGCCACCCACCCGTCGGGCACGGGCACGTCGTGCAGGGTCCAGCCGGCCACCGGTCCGCCGGTGCGCCCGACGCCGGTGACCACGGTGGCCGGGTCGTCGTGCAGGCCGGTCCCGCGGGCCTTGAGGACGGCCTCCTTGCGGGTCCAGGCGCGGGTCGCCGCGACCGGGCGGGCGTGCGGCGGCAGGAGGGCGATGGCCCGCAGCTCGGTGGGGTGCAGCCAGCCCTCCCCGGCCACGGCCGGCGTCCAGGGCGCCACGGGCTCCACGTCGACGCCGATCCGGCGGCCGCGGCCCACCGCGACCAGCCCCAGCGCGCCGGCGGCCGAGCAGCCGGCGTCCAGTCCCGTCGCCGCCGGCAGCTCCGGGCGGCCCGTGGCGGCCGTGGTCAGCGGCACCCGGCGGGGGTCGGTGCCCAGCTCGGCCGCCAGCACGGTCCGCAGCGCGGCGCGCAGCAGGACCCGGCGCCGGTGGACGGCCGGCGTCCCGCGCCGGGCGCGCGCCCGCTCCCCGGGGGCGAGCAGGGCCTCCGCGCGGGCCAGCTCCTCGTCGCCGGCCACCAGGGGCACGACGGTGACGGTCACGCCCGGCGCCACCGTGCACGCGGGCACGGGGGCGGGCGGCGGCATGCCGGCGATGCTCGCAGCGGCCGCGCCCGCGGCCATCACCCCTCGGGAGGACTCCACCCCGCCGGGTGGTCCGCCGCCTGCACCGGACCCCGCGCCGGGTGTGGCAGGCTCCGCTGGTGCGCACCCGTCGGCTGACCGCGTCGATCGCCGTCGGCCTGGCCGCTGTGGCCCTGGCCGGCTGCCGGACCTCGCCGTCGGTGGCCGCCTACGTCGGCGACGAGCAGGTGACCGTCGCCGAGCTGCAGGCGGCCGTCGACGAACGGCTCGCCGACCCGGCGATCGCCGAGGCCGTCGGCGGCCAGGGGACCGACTACACCCGCCAGGTGCTCACCCTGCTGGTGCGCGAGGAGGTCTACGCCGCGGCCGCCCGTCAGCACGACGTCGAGGTCACCGACGAGGAGCTCGACGCGTTCATCGAGCAGGCGCTGGCCGGCCAGGACGCCTCGGCGCTGTACGCGCAGGCCGCCGCGCAGGGCTACTCGGCCGAGGACGTCCGGGAGAGCGCCCGCCAGCAGCTGCTGCGCCGCGAGCTGGGGGCCGCCACCGGCGACGCCGGTGCGCTCGACGAGGCCGCGCTGCGGGCCCGCTACGAGCAGGAGCGTGCCGGCCTCGAGCAGCTGCAGCTCGGCTACTTCGTCGTCCCCGACCAGGCCACCGCCGACGCCGCCCTCGCCGAGCTGACCGCCGATCCCGCCTCCTACCCGGCGGTGGCGGCGCGGTTCCCCGGCGAGAACACGCTGCCGCAGCTGCAGCCGACCACCGCGAGCGAGGTCAGCGGGCCGCTGGCCGAGGGCATCGCCGCCGCGCCGGCCGGCACCGGCTTCACCCAGACCCTCCCGCAGGTGCCGGGCGTGGTCGTCGTCTTCGTGGGCGGCCGCACGACGCCGACCTTCGAGCAGGTCCGCCCGCAGCTGGAGAGCGAGGCCGCGACCGGGGTGGAGGAGGCCGGCGCCGCCGTGGTCCAGGAGGTCAGCGACGACCTGTCGACCAAGGTGAACCCGCGCTACGGCGTGCTCGAGGACGACGTGGTGCAGGAGGCCGACGGCGGCGTCGTGGACCTCCTCGAGGACACGACGGGGGACGCGACCGGCGCCTCGACCGGGGACCCGACCGCCCCGGCCGGGGGCTGAGGCGTGCCGCCGGTCGTCGTCACGGTCAGCCCCCGGCTGCCCGGGCTGCTCGGCCCGGCGGGCTGGGCGGCGCTGGACGGCCGGCGGGTCGCCGCGCTGCCCGGCGCGGCGGCCACCGCGGCGGTGCTGCGCACCGCCGGCCGGGAGGTCACCGACGTCGGTGACCCGGCCGAGCTGGACGGCGACGTCGCCGTGCTGGCCGGGCCGGGGGAGTCCGTGCCCGGCGCCGAGGTGGTCGAGGGCGCTCCCGAGCCGCCCGGCGCCCGGCTGCTCGACGTCGTCGCGGTGATGGACCGGCTGCGCTCACCGGGCGGGTGCCCCTGGGACGCCGAGCAGACCCACGCCTCGCTGCGCGGCTACCTGCTCGAGGAGGCGCACGAGGCCTACGACGCGATCGTCGACGACGACCCCGCGGCCATGCGCGAGGAGCTCGGCGACGTGCTCCTGCAGGTCGTGTTCCACGCGCGCGTCGCCGCCGAGGCCGGACCCGACCGGCGCTTCGACGTCGACGACGTCGCGGGCGACCTGGTGGACAAGCTCGTCCGCCGGCACCCGCACGTCTTCGGCGACGCCGGCCCCCGGGACGTGGCCGGCGTCGAGGCCGGCTGGGAGGAGATCAAGCAGGCGGAGAAGCAGCGGCGCTCGCCCACCGAGGGCGTCTCGCGCTCGCAGCCGGCCACCGCGTGGGGGACCGCGCTGGTGCGCCGGGCCGCGCGCGCCGGGTACCTCACGCCGGAGCCGGCCGACCTGGGCTCGGCCTCGCCGGAGGAGCTGGGCGAGCGGCTGCTCGCCGTCGTCGCGGCGGCCGCCGAGCGCGGCTGGGACGTCGAGGACGCCCTCCGGGAGGCGGTGCGCCGCTACGCCGGCGAGCTCGACGCCGAGGCCCGCCGCCGCGCGCGGGGCTGAGGTCCTGGCGCTCCCGTCCCGGGGAGCGCCACGATGGTCGCGGCACCGGCAGAGGACGGTGATCGCGATGGAGCCCGAGACCGTGCACTCCCCGCGCCGGGGAGAGGTCTTCACCAACCCCCGCACCGGGGAGCGCGCGGTGCTGCTCACCGACCCCGAGGGGCACCCCGACCGCACGCTGGTCGCCCACCTGTTCGTCCGGCCCGGCGGCCGGGTCGCGGCCCCGCACGTGCACCCGGGGTCCGCCGAGCGGTTCCGCGTGCTGGCCGGGCAGGTCGCCTTCCGCGTGGGCGGGGAGGACGCGGTGCTCGGCGCCGGCGAGTCGGCCGAGGTCCCCCCGGGCACCGAGCACGACTGGTGGCAGGTCGGCGACGAGGAGGCGCAGGTCCTCGTGGAGGTCGCCCCCGGCGACCGCTTCGTCCGGGTGGTGGCCACCACCTTCGGCCTGGCCCGCGACGGCCTCGTCGACGCCCGGGGGCTGCCCCACCTGCTGCAGGCGGCGGTGACGCTGCGCGCCTACCGCGACACGATCGTCTTCACCTCGCCGCCGCCGCGGGTGCAGCGCGTGCTGTTCGGCGCGCTCGCCCCGGTCGGCCGGCTGCTCGGCCGGCAGCCGGTCGACCCCGGGTACCTGTTCAGCAGGGAGCTCGCCGACGTCGACCCGGCGGCCCTGGCCCTGCTCGACGAGCGGGGCCGGCTGCGACGGGAGCCCGGCGACGCGTCGGACCCCACCACCGCACCCGGAACGGACGGGCGGGGCCGGTCCTAGCCGACCGGGAGCCGCTCGGCCGGCGCCGTGGTGACCCGGGGCGCGGTGAGCGCGGCCTTCAGCGCGCCCAGCACGCCGAGACCGGCGACCGCGGCGGCGCACCAGACGCCCCACCCGGGTGCGCGCGGGTCCCAGCCGGCGTCGGCGAGCCGGGCCACGACCGCGGCGGCCACGGCCAGGGCGACCCCCAGCGCCAGCACCCCGGACACCCGGTGGCCGCGCGCGGGACGGAACACCAGGAGCCCGAGGACGACGAGCACGGCGCCACCGACCGCCACGGTCGCCGGCTGCCACAGGCCGGTGCGCGCGAGCTCGGCGGCGCCCTCCCGGGCCGCGCCGACGGCGCGGACCACCAGGTCCAGGCCGGTGGTCGTCTCACCCCGGTCCCACGGCAGCCACACGCTCGCGCCGTCGGCCACGCCGGCCAGCAGCAGGAGCGCGCCGGCGACGAGGTCGGGGCGCCGCACGTAGACCAGTCCGGGGCCGACCGCCACCCCGGCCACCGCCGTGCCCCCCGGGGCCGGCTCGACGTCCTCGACGTCGTCCTCCGCGGTGTCCGGCGGGAACCCGAGGACGGTGGGCCCGGTCCCGGTGTCCGCCTCCCCGGGAGGTGGCGGAGGCGCGGCTCCCGCGCCGGGTCCGAGGGGGCGCTGCTGCTGGCGCTCGGTCATCGGGTCCTCCGACGGCGCAGACGTGGGGGAGACGTCCGCCACGTCGAGGTTAGCGCCGGATCGGTTCCGCCGCGGCCGCACCGTGATCGCTCCGTTACAGGAGTCCGGTGGCCACGCGCGGCGGGCGAGCGGCCCGGGCGCGGCTGGCTAGGCTGCACCCCGTGCCGAGCATCGACGCCGTAGGCGCGCGGGAGATCCTGGACTCGCGCGGGAACCCCACCGTGGAGGTCGAGGTCGCCCTCGACGACGGGACGATCGCCCGCGCGGCGGTCCCCAGCGGCGCCTCCACCGGCGCCTTCGAGGCGGTGGAGCTGCGCGACGGCGGTGAGCGCTACGGCGGCAAGGGCGTCACCCGCGCCGTCGACGGCGTGCTCGACGTCATCGGCCCGGAGCTCGTCGGCTACGAGGCCACCGAGCAGCGCCTGGTCGACCAGCGGCTGCTCGACCTCGACGGCACGCCGGACAAGTCCCGCCTCGGCGCCAACGCCATCCTCGGCGTGAGCCTCGCGGTGGCCCGCGCGGCCGCCGACTCCACCGGGCTGCCGCTGTTCCGCTACGTCGGCGGCCCCTCGGCGCACCTGCTGCCCGTGCCGATGATGAACATCCTCAACGGCGGCGCCCACGCCGACAGCAACGTCGACGTCCAGGAGTTCATGATCGCCCCGATCGGGGCGGCGACCTTCGCCGAGGCGCTGGCCACCGGCGCCGAGTGCTACCACGCGCTCAAGTCGGTGCTGAAGAAGGAGGGCCTGTCCACCGGCCTGGGTGACGAGGGCGGCTTCGCGCCCGACCTCGCCAGCAACCGCGCCGCCCTCGACCTCATCTCCCGCGCCGTCGAGCAGGCCGGGTACACCGTCGGTGAGGACGTCGTCTTCGCCCTCGACGTCGCCGCCACCGAGTTCCACTCCGAGGGCGCCTACGCCTTCGAGGGCCGGCAGCTCAGCTCCGCGGAGATGACCGAGTACTACACCGGCCTGGTCGACTCCTACCCGATCGTCTCCATCGAGGACCCGCTGTCGGAGGAGGACTGGGACGGCTGGATCGCCCTGACCGCCGCCCTCGGCGACCGCGTGCAGATCGTCGGCGACGACCTGTTCGTCACCAACCCCGCCCGCCTCGGCGACGGCATCGAGCGCGGGGCCGCCAACGCGCTGCTGGTCAAGGTCAACCAGATCGGCACCCTGACCGAGACCCTCGACGCGGTGGGCCTGGCGCACCGCAACGGCTACCGCTGCATGATGAGCCACCGCTCGGGGGAGACCGAGGACACCACGATCGCCGACCTCGCCGTCGCCACCGACTGCGGGCAGATCAAGACCGGCGCCCCGGCGCGCAGCGAGCGGGTGGCGAAGTACAACCAGCTGCTGCGCATCGAGGAGGAGCTCGACGACGCCGCGCGCTACGCCGGCGCGGCCGCCTTCCCGCGCCTGCGGGCCCGCTGACCCAGGTGAGCGCGGGCACCGGCCGGCGGCGTTCCACCGGCCGGCCGCTGTCGAACGCCGCGTCCCGGCCGGTGCCGGCCGGGACGCGCTCGGGCGCCGGGAGCCGTCCCGACGCCCGCCGCCCGGGCCGGCGCACGCCGCGGCAGGCGTCGCGTCCGGCGGTCGCCCGCCGTCCGCTGGTCACCGGTCGCGGCGTGCTGCTCGTCGGGCTGCTGCTGCTCCTGGCGCTCACCCTGGCCGGGCCGGTGCGGCAGTGGCTCGAGGGTCGCGCGGAGCTCGCCCGGCTGGCGGCGGAGAGCACCGCACACGACGAGCGCATCGCCGACCTCCAGGCGCAGCTGGCGCGCCAGTCCGACCCCGACTGGGCCGCCCGCGAGGCGCGCGAGCGGCTGGCCTACGTGCTGCCCGGCGACCGGCTCGTCGTCGTGGTCGACGGCGAGGCGGCCGAGGGCGACGCCGGCACGCTCCCCGACGCCCCCGACACCACCGCGCGGCCCTGGTACGAGGAGCTGCTCGGCTCGGTGGCCGGAGCGGACGGGGAGCCGGAGTGACCGCGCCGGGGGAGCGGGTGCGGGAGCCGATCACGCCCGAGGAGCGCGCGGTCGTCGGCCGCCAGCTCGGCCGGCCGCCGCGCGCGGTGCGGGCGGTGGCCCACCGCTGCCCGTGCGGGCAGCCCGACGTCGTGCAGACCTCGCCGCGGCTGGAGGACGGCACCCCGTTCCCGACGCTGTACTACCTGACCTGCCCGCGCGCCTCCGCGGCGGCCAGCCGGCTGGAGTCGGCCGGCCGGATGCGGGAGTGGCAGGCCGACCTCGGCACCGACCCCGGCCTGGCCGAGGCCTACCGTGCCGCGCACGAGGCCTACCTCGCCGAGCGCGACGCGCTCGGCGAGCTGCCCACCCGCAGCACCGCCGGCGGCATGCCCGACCGCGTCAAGTGCCTGCACGCGCTCGCCGCCCACGCGCTGGCGACGGGCCCGGGGGTCAACCCGGTCGGCGACCGCGCGGTGGCCGAGATGGGGGAGTGGTGGGCGCAGGGCCCCTGCGCGCTCCCCGGGGAGGAGAACCGGTGACGCGGGTCGCCGCCGTCGACTGCGGCACCAACTCCATCCGCCTGCTGGTCGCCGACGTGCCGCCCGAGGGGCCGCACACCGACCTGCTGCGGCGCATGGAGGTGGTCCGGCTCGGCCAGGGTGTCGACGCCACCGGCCGGCTCGCCCCCGAGGCGATCGAGCGCACCCGCCTGGTGCTCGCCGAGTACACCGCCCAGGCCCGCGACCTGGGCGCGACGGCGGTGCGGATGGTGGCCACCAGCGCCACCCGCGACGCGGCCAACCGGGCCGACTTCGAGGCGATGGTCCTGGCCACCCTCGGCCGCCTCCCCGACGTCGTCGCCGGCGACGAGGAGGCCCGGCTGTCCTTCCTCGGCGCCACCGCCTCCCTGGACGCCGCCGCGGCCGCGCACGGCGACCCGCCGCCGCGCCCGCCCTACCTGGTGGTCGACATCGGCGGGGGCTCGACGGAGTTCGTGCTCGGCGACGCCGGCGGGGTCCGCGCCGCGCGCTCGGTCGACGTCGGCTGCGTGCGGCTCACCGAACGGCACCTGCACGGCGACCCGCCCACCGCCGACGAGATCGGCCGCAGCGAGGCCGACATCCGCGCCGCGCTCGCCGACGTGGCCGACGCGGTGCCGGTGGCGGAGACGGCGACGCTGGTGGGCCTGGCGGGGTCGGTGACCACCGTGGCCGCGCTCGCGCTGGGGCTCCCGGCCTACGACGCCGCGGCCATCCACGGCTCGCGGATCCCGGTGTCGGCGGTCCGCTCGGTCACCGCCGGCCTGCTCACCGCCACCCGGGAGCGCCGGGCCGCCGAGCCGGTCATGCACCCGGGGCGCGTCGACGTCATCGGCGCCGGCGCGCTCGTGCTGCGGGTGGTCATGGACGCGTTCGCGCTCGACGAGGTCGTCGTCAGCGAGCACGACATCCTCGACGGCATCGCGCTCGGGCTGGCGCGCGGCTAGCGGTCTCAGCCGGCCTCGTTGACGCCGGGCGGGACCTTGCCGGTGAGGGACTGGTAGGCCGCGGCGGCGCCGCGGGCGGCCAGCAGCCGGCCGGCGGCGACCGCGAGCCCGGAGAACGCCGCCCAGGCCAGCGCGTCGGGCCAGGAGACGCCGGGCGCGGCGGGGTTCTTCGGCGGCGTCGTGCCGCGCACCCCGTACCAGGCCGCGTCGGTGAGCTTGCGGACGGCGATGCCGGACAGGGTGGCGGCACCGGTCCCGAGCAGCTTCCAGGTCAGCGGCGGCTTGGTCTTCCTGGCCATGCGGTGATCATGCCCTGCCACCCCGGCGGCCGCCCGTCACCGGCGCGGTCAGTCGCCCGCGCGGACCTGGCGGACGCGGTGCATGGCGCTGCGGGCCAGCTCCCGCGCGCGGCCGGTCAGCACCCGCCGGGCGAGGGCGAGGACGGCGGAGGTCGCGGCGGTCGCCGGGAAGTAGCCGCCCGACCCGAGCAGGCCCGGCCGGGCGAGCAGGACCCGCTCGGCGGTCACCGGGTCGGGGCGCCAGCGCAGCTTGTAGTCCTCGTCGCCCCGCAGGAAGGAGTACTCCGCCAGGCCCAGCCGGCCGGCCAGCTCGAGGGCGCCGCTGACGAGCAGCACCGAGGTGTCGGCGTGCTGGCGCAGCTCCGGGTCGATCCCGGCCAGGTAGTAGGCCAGCTGCCGGTGCCCGACGAGGTCGACCTCGGCGGCCACCAGCCGGCCGTCGAGCCGGTACTCCACCAGCACCGCCTGGCCGCGCCCGACCATCGGACCGAGGGCCTCGGTGAGGAAGGTGGCGAACCGCTCGGTGAGGTGCTCGGGGTTGCCCCGCCGGCCGGCCCACTGGGCCTCGTGCAGCCGGATCAGCTCGGGGACGGCGCCGGGGACGGCGTAGGGGGCGAGCTCGCTGCGCTCGACCCCCAGCTTGTCGATCTTGCGCAGCTTGCGGCGCAGCGTCCCCGCCGTCCGGGTGGGGATCCGCGCGAGGACCCCGGCCTGGGGCAGGACGGGCAGCTGCAGGTTCAGCGACGAGGGCGCGCGGCGGACCGGGCCGGGCCAGTGCCGGGTCCACTCCTGCGCGGTGGAGCCGGGCAGGACCTCGGGCAGGTCCACGACACGCCAGCCGGGGACCTGCAGCAGCGCGCCGGCCAGCCGGGTCCCGGCGTCGGGCACCCGCGGGTCGACCAGGACGTCCGTGGCGTCGCTCAGCGGGCCACCGAGGGGCGCGAGGGCCGCGACGGGACCGCGGCGCACGCGGTGCAGCGGAGCGGCGGCGACGAGCGTGTCGCCGTCCCACACCGTGACGACGGCGAGCTGCCCGTCGCGCACGTACGCGCGGGCCCAGGCGCTGACCCACGCGTGGCTCTGGAAGGCGGTCGCGGCCGGCGTCCGGCGCCACAGGTCGTCCCAGGCCGCGGCCAGGGCGTCGAGCTCCCGCTGCCGGGAGGCGACCTCCGTGCGCGGCCGGTCCGGGGAGGGCGGCACCGGCTCCGGTGCGACCGCGGGACCGATCCGGCGTGCACCCGCCGCTGTACTCACCCGTCGACACCTCTCGTCCGCCCCGCGCCGCCCGCCGTCCGGCCGGGTCGCTGACCGGTCCGAGCCTAGGGACGGCGAGCGGCGCCGCCGACCCCAGAAAGGGGGAGATCGGCCGCCGGGTGGTCCACTGGGACCGTGGCGGTCGACACCCAGGGGTTCCCGGTCACCCGCACCCCGGCCGGTGTCGTGCGCTCCGCCCGAGCGGCCCGGGACCTCGCCGTCCTCGACGCCCGCGTCTCGGGCTGCCGCGCGTGTCCCCGGCTGGTGGCCTGGCGCGAGGAGGTCGCCCGGGTCAAGCGGGCGTCCTTCCGCGACGAGGACTACTGGGGCCGCCCGGTGCCCGGCCTGGGCCCGGCCGACGCGCGGATCGCCGTCGTCGGGCTCGCGCCGGCCGCGCACGGGGGCAACCGGACCGGCCGGGTGTTCACCGGCGACCGCAGCGGCGACTGGATCTTCGCCGCGCTGTGGCGGGCGGGACTGGCCAACCAGCCGACGTCGACCCACGTCGGTGACGGCCTGGCGGTCACCGACGTCCGCATCGCCGCCGCCGTCCGCTGCGCCCCGCCGGACAACGCGCCCACGCCCGCCGAGCGCGACACCTGCTCACCGTGGCTGGCCCGCGAGCTGGCCCTGCTGCCGCGGCTGCGGGTCGCCGTCGTCCTGGGCGGCTTCGGCTGGACGGCGCTGTGGCCGGTGCTGGCCGCGGCCGGGTACGCGCTGCCCCGGCCGCGCCCGGCGTTCGCCCACGGTGCCGAGGTGACCGTCTCCGGGCCGCGGGGCGAGCTCACCGTGCTCGGCTGCTACCACGTCAGCCAGCAGAACACCTTCACCGGCCGGCTCACCGAGCCGATGCTCGACGCGGTGCTCGCCCGCGCCACCGAGCTCGCCGGCACCGGCGCCGAACGGGGGGAGGACGGGTCCGTCCACCCCTAGGCTGGGCGCATGGCGTCGTCCCGCCCGGCTGTCGCGTCCCGTCCGGTGGTCCTCGTCGTGGGAGGCGGCTACGTCGGCCTCTACACGGCCCTGCGGCTGCAGAAGCGGCTGTCGCGGGGTGAGGCGGAGGTCGTCGTCGTCGACCCGCAGCCGCACATGACCTACCAGCCCTTCCTGCCCGAGGCGGCGGCCGGCTCGGTGGAGCCGCGGCACGTGGTGGTCCCCCTGCGCCGCACGCTGCCGCGCTGCCGGGTGGTCACCGGCGCGGTGGTGTGGCTGTCCCACGCGCAGCGGCGGGCCCGCATCGCGCCCGCCGAGGGCGCCCCCTACGAGATCTCCTACGACGTCCTCGTCATGGCCGCGGGGTCGGTGGCCCGCACCCTGCCCATCCCGGGGCTGGCCGAGCACGGCATCGGCTTCAAGACCGTCGGCGAGGCCATCTACCTGCGCAACCACGTGCTGGCCCGGCTCGACGCCGCCGCCTCCACCGACGACCCCGCCGTGCGCACCCGCGCGCTCACCTTCACCTTCGTCGGCGGGGGCTACGCCGGCATCGAGGCCTTCGCCGAGCTCGAGGACATGGCCCGCTACGCCGTCGTCCACTACTACCCGCGGCTCTCACCGGGCGACATGCGCTGGGTGCTGGTCGAGGCCACCGGCCGGATCCTGCCCGAGGTCGACCTGGACATGGCCGCCTGGACGGTCCGGCAGCTCACCGCGCGCGGCATGGACGTGCGGCTGAACACCCGGCTGGAGGAGGTGTCCGACGACGGCGTGGTCCGGCTCAGCGACGGCGACTCCTTCGCCAGCGACACGCTGGTCTGGACCGCCGGCACCAAGCCCAACCCGCTGCTGGCGCAGACCGACCTGCCCCTCGACGAGCGGGGCCGGGTGCGCTGCGAGCCCACGCTGCAGGTCAGCGGGCTCGACGGCGCCTGGGCCGCCGGTGACCTCGCCGCGGTGCCCGACCTGACCAAGGACCAGCCCGGCGCCACCACCGCCCCCAACGCCCAGCACGCCGTCCGGCAGGCCAAGCGGCTGGCCGACAACGTCGTCGCGGTGCTGCGCGGCGGGCGGCCGCGACCCTACCGGCACGCCTACGCGGGGTCGGTGGCCAGCCTCGGCCTGCACGAGGGCGTGGCCCAGGTCTACGGCGTCAAGCTCAAGGGCTGGCCGGCGTGGTTCATGCACCGCAGCTACCACGTCAGCCGGGTGCCCACCTTCAACCGCAAGGCGCGGGTGGTCGCCGACTGGACGCTGGCCTCGGTCTTCCGCCGCGAGGTCATCGCGCTGGGCCAGCTGCAGGACCCGCGCCGGGAGTTCGTCACCGCGGCGGGTCTGAGCAGCGCCGGGCACCTGCCGGCTCCCTCCGCCGGCGACCGCGCGCAGGCCGGCTGACCACCCCGCGGGCCGGCCGACCTCTCGCGGGCCGGCGGCCCGCTCCCGCCCCCGTGGCCCAATCGGCAGAGGCAGGCCCCTTAAAAGGGTCGCAGTGTGGGTTCGAGTCCCACCGGGGGCACCGCGCGACGGACGATCTTCGGCCCAATACACGACGGACCGGAGAAAAGACAGGTCTTGACGCGCGCGGTGACCCATTTGACAGGGTGACCCCTCGTGAGCACCGGAGCTCACTCCGTACGCGAGGAGAAGTCGTCCATGACCCAGGTCCACCCGTCCCGCCGGTCACGGCTCGCCGTGGTCGGTAGCGCCGGCGTGCTCGCGCTGGCCGGGAGCGTGGTCGCTGCGCTGCCCGCCGGGGCTGCCGGCGGCTGCGAGACCCGCAACAACAACACCGTCGCCAAGCTGACCGAGTGCGTCACCCTCGAGGGCGTCACCGAGCACCTCGAGGCGTTCCAGGAGATCGCCACCGCCCACGACGGCAACCGCGCCTCGGGCACCGACGGCTACCTGGCCTCGGTCGAGTACGTGGAGCGGCGGCTGGACGCGGCCGGCTACGACGTCACGCGGCAGGCGTTCGACTTCCCGTTCTTCCAGCTGCACAGCAGCTCGTTCAGCCGGGTCACGCCCACGGCGACGGCGTACACGGTGGGCACCGACTACGCGCCGATGACCTACACCGGCGCCGGGACGGTGGACGACGGCGTCGTCACCCCGGTCGACCTCGCCGGCACGGGCCTCGGCAGCGGCTGCGAGGCCACCGACTTCACCGGTGTCGCCGCCGACACGGTCGCCCTCGTCCAGCGCGGCGGCTGCGCCTTCGCCATCAAGGCCCAGAACGCCGAGGCCGCCGGCGCCGACGCGGTCATCGTCTACAACAACACGGCGGGGCCGCTCAACGGCACCCTGGGTGCTCCTGGGATCACCATCCCGGTCATCGGCGTCCCCACGGCCCTGGGTCAGCAGCTCGCCGCTGCGGGCACGACCGTCGACATCGCCGTCGACGCGGACAGCGAGATCCGCGAGACCTACAACGTCATCGCCGAGCTGCCCGGCCGCACCTCGGACAACGTGGTGATGGCCGGTGCCCACCTCGACTCCGTGCTCGCGGGTCCGGGCATCAACGACAACGGCTCCGGCAGCGCGGCGATCCTCGAGGTCGCCGAGAACATCACCAAGCTCAAGCCGGAGAACACCATCCGGTTCGCCTGGTGGGGCGCCGAGGAGCTCGGCCTGCTCGGCTCCGAGCACTACGTGAGCACCCTGCCGCAGTCGGAGAAGGACCGGATCGGTCTGTACCTGAACTTCGACATGGTCGGCTCGCCGAACTTCGCCCGGTTCATCTACGACGGCGACCAGTCGGACTTCCCGGCGCCGGCGGGTGTCCCGGTCCCCGAGGGCTCGGACCAGATCGAGTACGTCCTCGAGGACTACTTCGAGGCCAACGAGCTGTGGTACGAGGGCACCGAGTTCAGCGGCCGCAGCGACTACCAGGCGTTCATCGAGGCCGACATCCCCTCCGGCGGCCTGTTCACCGGCGCCGAGGTCCTCAAGAAGGACTACCAGGTGCCGCTGTACGGCGGTACCGCGGGCGTGGCCTACGACCCGAACTACCACCAGGCCGGGGACACGATCGCCAACGTCGACCCGGAGGCGCTCGAGACGAACTCCGACGCCATCGCCTACTCGGTGCTGACCCTGGCCTACGACACGTCCCGGGTGAACGGCGTGTCCGGCCGGCCGGTGCCCGGCGGCACGCTCGAGGGTGACCCCGACAACCGCCGCTTCCGGGCGGAGAACCCCAACCCGGCGGGTGGCGGCGGACTCGACCACGACCACGACCACGACCTCGGGGAAGAGAGCTGACCCCGACGGACGAGGTCTGACCGCCTGAGTGCACGCAGCCGTGGCGCCGTCCCCACCCGGGGGCGGCGCCACGGTCGTCTCCACCCCCTCGGGTGAGCTCTCCCGGCGCGGAACGCGCAGGCCGCCTGCGGCGTTACAGCAACCGAGTGGGGTGCGCGGACAGCAGCCCACCGACCGACCAGTCACCTCGAGGAGATGACGATGCCCAGCCACAACCCCGTCTTCGGCCGGGGCTTCGCCAACGCCGCCTCCGGCGGCGGCCAGCAGGGCTACGGCGCTCCCGGCTACGGCCAGCAGTACGGGCAGCCGTACGGCCAGCAGGGCAACGCCGCTCCCGGCTACGGCCAGCCCCAGCCCTACGGCGCGCCGCAGGGCTACGGCCAGCCCTACGGCGACCAGCAGTACGGCGCCCCGGCGCCGGCTCCGTTCAGCCCGCCGGCCACGCGCTACATGACGATGGACGACGTCGTCCAGAAGACGGGCCTGTCGTTCCTGGTCACCGTCCTGGCCGCCGCCGCCGTCTGGGCGCTGCCCGGACAGGCCGCGTGGGGCATCGCCCTGCCGGCCGTGCTCGTGGCCTTCGTCCTGGGCCTGGTGATCAGCTTCAAGCAGATCGCCAACCCGGTGGCCACGCTGGCCTACGGCGCGCTCTACGGTGTCGCGCTCGGCGCCATCAGCGAGGCGTTCAACTCCATCTACCCCGGCATCGTCGTGCAGGCGCTCATCGGCACCTTCGGCGTCTTCGCCGGCATGCTGGTCGTCTACAAGACCGGCGCCATCCGGGTCACCCCCAAGCTGACCCGCTGGATCGTCGGCGCCCTGTTCGGCGTCCTGGCGCTCGTGCTGGTCAACCTGATCGCCAGCTTCTTCACCCCGGGCGGTCTGGGCCTGCGCGACGGCGGCCCGCTGGCCATCGTGTTCAGCCTCGTCGTGATCGGTGTGGCGGCCTTCTCGCTGCTGCTCGACTTCGACATGGCCGACCAGGCCATCCGCCGCGGCGCCCCGGCCAAGTTCGCCTGGTACATCGCCTTCGGCCTGCTGGTCACGGTCGTCTGGCTGTACCTGGAGATCCTGCGGCTGCTGTCCTACTTCCAGGACAACTAGCGCACCGCACGCCCGTGGCCCGGTCCCCTCACGGGGGCCGGGCCACTGGCTTCTTACGTGTGGGAACGGCCCCCTCGCAGGGTCCCGCGGCGAGCGTGCGAGTGGCGGGAGGCGAGGGGGCCCTTCGTCAAGACAGGCGCTCGAGCACCATCGCCATGCCCATGCCGCCACCGACGCACATGGTCTCCAGGCCCAGGGTCTTGTCCCTGGTCTGCAGGCCGTTGATCAGCGTGCCGGTGATGCGGGCGCCGGTCATGCCGAACGGGTGGCCGACGGCGATCGCGCCGCCGTGCACGTTGAGCTTGTCGATGTCGATGCCCAGGTCGCGGTAGCTCGGGATGACCTGCGCGGCGAAGGCCTCGTTGATCTCGACGAGGTCGATGTCGTCGATGGTCAGGCCGGCCCGCTGCAGGGCGAGCCGCGAGGCGTCGACCGGGCCGTAGCCCATGATCTCCGGCGACAGGCCGGTGACCGCGGTCGACACGACGCGCGCCAGCGGGGTCAGGCCGAGGTCGCGGGCCTTGGTGTCGCTCATGACCACCACCGCGGCGGCGCCGTCGTTGAGCGGGCAGGCGTTGCCTGCGGTCACCCGGCCGTCGGGGCGGAAGACCGGCTTGAGGCCGGCGATGCCCTCCAGGGTGGTGCCGGCGCGCGGGCCGTCGTCCTTGGTCACGACGGTGCCGTCAGGGGTGGTGACCGGGGTGATCTCCCGCTCCCAGAAACCCTCGGCGATCGCCTTCTCGGCCAGGTTCTGGCTGCGGACGGCGAACTCGTCCATGTCCTGCCGGGTCACGCCCTTGAGCAGTGCCAGGTTCTCGGCGGTCTGCCCCATGGCGACGTAGACGTCGGGGACGTCGCCGCTCTCGCGGGGGTCGGTCCAGGAGTCCGCGCCGCTCTCGGCGACCTTGGCCACCCGCGCCTCGGCGTCGGTGAAGGCCGGGTTCTTCGTGTCGGGCAGCGAGTCGCTGTTGCCCTTGACGAAGCGCGACACCATCTCGACGCCGGCCGAGACGAAGACGTCGCCCTCGCCGGCCTTGATCGCGTGCATGGCCATGCGGGTGCTCTGCAGCGACGAGGAGCAGTAGCGGGTGATCGTGGTGCCGGGCAGGTGGTCCATGCCGAGCAGCACGCTGACGACGCGGCCCATGTTGTAGCCCTGCTCGCCGCCGGGCAGGCCGCACCCCAGGATGAGGTCGTCGATGTCGTGCGGGTCGAGCGCGGGCACCTTGTCGAGCGCGGCGCGGACGATGGTGGCGGCCAGGTCGTCGGGCCGCAGGTCCTTGAGCGACCCCTTGAACGCGCGACCGATGGGTGAGCGTGCGGTCGCGACGATGACGGCTTCGGGCATGGGGTCCTCCGCGGTGAGGCGGGCTCCCGGCCGGGGGAGCACCGGGTGTCGGGTCACCCCGGAAACTACCCCTGGGTAGCCGCCGGACCCCGCTGCAGGGCCCCGGTCAGCCGACCGGGATCTCCACGGCCTCGCTGACCTGCTCCGGGGTCGGCAGGTCGCTGGGCCGGCGGCGCAGCAGCCGCGCCCAGGTGCCCCAGGGGCCGGCGGCCGAGCCGCGGACCTCGGTCGCGCGGACCTCGGTGCCGGGACGACCCGCGGCGCGGGCGGCGGCCCGGGCCACCGGGCGGACCGAGCTGCCGCGCAGCCGCCGCTGCTCGTCCCGGGCCGGCCACACGCCGACGGCGTCGGCGAGCGCGGGCAGCAGGACGGCGGCGGCCGAGGCGTAGCCCGCGGCGCTCGGGTGGAACTCGTCGACGCTGAACAGCGTGCGGTCCTGGGCGAAGGAGGGGCCGAGCACCGAGCCGAGGGACACCGTGCGACCGCCGGCCTCGACGACGGCGATGGTCTGCGCGGCGGCCAGCTGCCGGCTCCACCGCCGCGCCAGCAGCCGCAGCGGCTGGGCGATCGGCCGGATCGTGCCGAGGTCCGGGCAGGTGCCGACGACGACCTCCGCGCCGGCCTCCCGCAGCCGCCGCACCGACTGGGCGAGGTGGCGCACCGAGTCCGCCGGGCGGGTCCGGGTGGTGACGTCGTTGGCGCCGATCATGATGAGTGCGAGGTCGGGACGGGCGGCCAGCGCCTGCTCGACCTGCGGGTCCAGCTCGCAGGACTCCGCGCCCGACACCGCCACGCGGACCAGCCGCACGGGGCGCTCGGCCAGCTCGGCCAGCGCCGCGGCCAGCAGCACGCCCGGCGTCTCCTCGGCGCGCTCGGCGCCCAGGCCGACGGCGCTGGAGTCTCCGAGCACGGTGAACACCAGCGGCTTGGTGCGGCCGCGGCCCCGGCCGTAGACGCCGTTCCCCGAGGGCGGCGGCTGCTTCGACGTCCGCGCCTCCACGCGGCGCCGGGCCGAGCGGGCCTCCAGGCGCAGCAGCGCGAGCAGGGCGGCGCCGGCCAGGCCCACCCCGCCGCCTCCGTAGGCGGCGGCGGTCACCAGCCGTCGTGCCCTGCCCGCTCGAGTCACCGCCACCCCGATCGTCACGCCGTGCGACCACCTGTCCTGCAGGCTAGCGAGCCTCTACGGTCCCCTCCGTGTCCGAATCCCCCCTGCGGGTGGCTTCCGGAGGAACGTCGGGTGACCGGTCGCGGTTGATCGTCGACGTCCTGGTCGACGCCTTCTCCGACCTGATGGCCGCCGACGCCGACGCCTTCCGCACCAAGTTCCGCAAGATGGCCGCCGACCCGTTCGCGTTCTACCGGGGCAGCGCGTGCCTGTTCTACGCCGACATGGACGTCCTCGAGGACCGGTGGGCCGACGAGCGCACCAGCCGGGTGTGGATCCAGGGCGACCTGCACGCTGAGAACTTCGGCACCTACATGGACGGCGCCGGGCGGATCGTCTTCGACGTCAACGACTTCGACGAGGCCTACCTCGGCCACGTCACCTGGGACCTGCGCCGGTTCGCGGCCAGCTTCGCCCTCCTGGCCTGGCGCAAGGCCCTCGGTGACGACGTCATCTCCGAGCTGCTGCGCACCTACCTGACCGCCTACCTCGACCAGGTCGAGGCCTTCACCCGCTCCGACGACGACCGCACCTTCGCCCTCACCGCCGCCGACACCGAGGGCGCGGTCCGCGAGGCCATCCTCGAGACGACCACCCGCACCCGCGCCGCGCTGCTGGACCGGATGACCGTCGTCGAGGACTACCGGCGCCGCTTCGCCGACGGCGGCCGCGCGCGGCGGCTCGACGACGCCGAGCGCGACCGGGTGCTGGCAGCGCTGGACCGCTGGCGCACGACGGTGGTGCCGCCGGTGCGCCGCCGCGACGTGGCCTACGACGTCAAGGACGTCATCGGCACCGGCGGCTTCGGCATCGGCAGCGCCGGCCTGCCCGCCTACAACGTGCTGCTCGAGGGCTACGACCAGGCGCTGGAGAACGACGTCGTGCTGTCCCTCAAGCAGGGCAACGTCGCCGCTCCCAGCCGCATCGTCCGCGACCGGCGGATCGCCGAGTACTTCGAGCACCACGGGCACCGGACGGCGGTCAGCCAGCGGGCGCTGCAGTCCAACGCCTCGCAGTTCCTCGGCCACACCGAGATCGACGGCGTCGGCTTCGTCGTCCAGGAGCTCTCGCCCTACGAGAACGACCTGGACTGGGAGGACCTCACCGAGCCCGAGGAGATCGCGCCGGTCATGGCCCAGCTGGGCCGGGCGACCGCGAAGCTGCACTGCGTCGGGGACGCCGACAGCGACCACGCCCTCGTCGGCTTCCAGACGGAGGAGGCGATCACGGCGATGGTGGGGGACCGCCGCGAGGAGTTCCTCGACGAGCTGGTCGCCTTCGCCCACGCCTACGCCCGCCAGACGCAGGAGGACCACCGGCTCTTCGTCGACGCCTTCCGCGCCGGCGAGATCCCGGGGGTCAGCTCGAGCGGGTCCCACCCGGTCCGCCGCTGACCGGGAGGGAGGCGGCCAGCACGCCGGCGAGGTCGTCGGCCCGCCAGCGGTGGTCGCTGCCGGGGACCGTCGCGCGCTCCGCCGACGCCAGCGAGCGCACGATCGAGTCGGCGGCGTCGGCCATGAAGGGGAAGGTGGTCGTCCCGAGCAGGACCACGGCGTGGGCCCGCACCGGCGCCCACAGCCGTGCCCGCGGCGCCGACTGCGTCCAGGCCAGCGCCTCCGCATCGGCCTGCAGGGTCGGTGCCATCCGCTCGAACAGCGGCCACTGCGGCCCCGAGCGCATCTGCTCGAACCACGCCGGCGGCATGCCGTCGGTGTAGAGCCGCCAGATGCCCTCCCGGTCGCCGGCGGCCACGAGCGCACGGATCGCGGCGAGGTGCTCCGCGCCGTCGGAGGCCTCCTCCTCGCCGAGGGGGACCTCCCAGAGGAACAGCCGCTCGACGCCGGGCAGCTCGGCGGCCGCCGCCAGGGCGATCGCGCCGCCGGAGGAGCTGCCGTACAGCCACGCCCGACCGCCGACGACGGCGAGCAGCGCACGGATCGCCGCCACCTCACCCGCCAGCCCGAACGGCGGGTCGCCGGTGCTCTCGCCGCGGCCGGGACGGTCGTACACGACGACGTCGAAGCCGCGGGCGGCCAGCTCGGCCGACAGCTCCCGGGTGTCCGGGTCGACGGCGCGGAACTGGCCCGCGCCGCCGACGCAGACCAGCGGCTGCCCGGCACCCTCCCGGTCGTAGGCGATGCGGGTGCCGTCGGAGGTCTGCACGTAGTCGGTCATGCGGTGGTGACTCGCCCGGAGCGCAGGACTCAGCGCGCCCGCCGACCCCGGCGCGTGCGCAGATAGTCGGCCACGACGTACTCGCCGAGCCGGTCGGAGTCGGGGGTGAACACCCGGCCGCCGGCCCGGGCGGTGATGTCGTGGACGAAGTGCACCAGGCTCGGCTCCGGGTCGAGGGCGAAGACGTTGAGCGTCGCCCCCGACCGCGCCACCCGCTCCACCTCGGCGACGGTCCGGGCGATCGTCTCGGGCATCGGCGGCCAGCAGAAGTACGGCGTGCCGTCGTCCTCCAGGTGCGCGGTCGGCTCGCCGTCGGTGACCACCAGGACCACCGGTTCGGCGTCGCGGTGCCGGGCGAGGAAGCGCCGGGCCAGCATCAGCCCGTGCTGCAGGTTGGTGCCCTGCAGCGTGTCCACCGACAGCTCGGCCAGCGTCTCGGGCCGCAGCACCTGCGCGGTGGAGGAGAAGCCGATGATCTGGATGGCGTCCTGCGGGAACCGGGTGGTCACCAGGGAGTGCAGCGCCATCGCCGTCGACTTGGCCGCGCCCCACGTGCCGCGCAGCGCCATCGAGTAGGACAGGTCGACCAGCAGCGCCACGGCCGCGCCGGTGCGCCGCTCGGTCTCCACCACCTCGAAGTCCTCGACGGCGATCCGCACCCGCCGGTCCCCGCGCGTGCCCCCGGCGGTGCGCAGCACGGCGTTGCGGACGGTGCGGACGACGTCGAGGGGCTGCTCGTCGCCGAAGTGCCACTCCCGCGACGCGCCGGTCAGCTCCCCGGCGGCCCCGGCGTCGGCGACGTCGTGCTCGCCGCGGCCGGTGGCGTCGAGCTGGGCGAACACCCGCCGCAGCGCGGTGGCCCCCAGCCGGCGCACCGCCTTGGGGGAGAGCTCGAGCTTGCCGTCGGACCGGTTGAGGTAGCCCTGCCGCTCCAGCTCGCGCTCGAGCTGCCGCAGCGCGGCGAGGTCGGCGACGGCGTCGCGGCCCAGCGCCTGCTCCAGCAGCTCCTCGTCGACGTCGGCCAGCGAGGCGCCGGCGTAGCCCTGGGAGAGCTGGTTGGACAGGGCCTCGAGGTCGGCGAGCTCGGCGACGGCGCTGGTGGCGTCGCCCAGGCCCAGGGCCTGCTCGCCGTCGGGGACCTGCCCGCGCTGGCCCCACGGCAGGTCGGGACGGGCCTGGCGCAGCGCGTCCTGCAGGTGCGCCATCTCGCTGGCCAGCCCGAGGTCGGACATCGTCTGCGCCATCAGGTCGGCCAGCTCGGCCCGCTGCTCGGGGGACAGGCCGGCCATCATCCGCTCCTGCGCGGCGGCCCGGCGGGCGAGGGAGTCGATCAGCTCGTCCACCGACTGCGGGTCGTCGGGGAAGAACTGCCCGTGCCTGTCCATGAACTCGCGGAACCGCTCGTCGGTGTCCTCGCCGCGGTTGTGCGCGTCGATGAGCGAGGACAGGTCGGCGACCATGTCCCGCACCGCCTGCACGTCCTGCTCGGTGGCGTTCTCCAGCGCCTGCTTCATGTGCGCGAAGGAGCTGTCGAGCACCTCCCGCCGCAGCAGGTCCTGGATCTGCTGGTAGGCCTCGCGCGCCTCGGCGGAGCGGAACGGGTAGTCCTTGAGCGCCCGCACGGCGCCGGCGGTGTCCTCCGGCAGCGCGTCGAGCTCGGCCTCGGCCAGCCGCGCGGCGTCGTCGGGGTCGGGGAACAGCTCGCGCCGCTCGGCGTCCAGCGCCCGGTCGAGCAGCTCGCGCACCTCCTGCAGCGTGCCGTCCATCCGGCCGGCGGTGCGGGCCTGCCGCAGCCGCTCGCGGACCGACCGGCGCAGCTCGTCGAGGCCGCGGCGGCCGTCCATGCCGCGGCGCAGCAGCTCCCGCAGCGCCTCCCGCACGCCGCTGCCGCCGAGCACCGAGTCGCCGATCTCGTCGACGGCGCTGCCCAGGTCGTAGGGCGGGGCGAGCGGGTCGGGCCCGCCCCGCCAGCGGCCGTACCGGTACCCCCTGCCGGGGCGTGGGCGGACCACCGTCAGGCCCCGTACACCGTGCGGGTGCCGTCGGTGTCCTTGGCCAGCCGGCGGGTGAGGTAGAGGCCCTCGAGGGCGAACTCGACCGCGGCCGCGGCCTGCTCGGCGGACTGCTCGCCCTCGGGGACGCCGAGGCGGCCGAGCAGCTCGGCCAGCCGCGGGATGGTGCCGAGCTGGCCGAGCAGCGCCGCGCCGGGCACCAGCTCGCCGGACTCGACGGTCTCCCCGCCGGTGAAGTGCTCCTGCAGCCCGGTCAGGTCCAGCCCGCCGCAGCGGGCGCGGAAGGTCTGCGCGGTGGCCTGCCGCAGCAGGTGCTCCAGCACCTCCAGCTCCCGGTCGTCGTCGGGGTCGGCGCCGGAGTCGGCGAACTCGACCTTGCCGCGGCTGGCCGGGACGACGCTCGGCAGGTCGACCACGCGGGCGACCGGGCGGGTCTCCCCGGCGACGGCGGCCCGGCGGACGGCGGAGGCGGCGACGGTCTCCAGCCCGGCGATGGCGAACCGGGCGCTGACGCCGGAGCGCTGGTCGACGTGGCTGGACTCGCGGACCAGCCGGGTGAAGCGGGCGACGATCTCCAGCAGGTGCTCCGGGACGACGGGGGCGTCGAACGCGTCGTGTCCGCTCGGTGCGCCGAGCCCGCTGGTCTGCGCCTCCTGGCGCAGCAGCCGGATCTCGTCGCCGAGCTCGAGCGGGTAGTGGGTGCGCACCTCGGCGCCGAAGCGGTCCTTGAGCGGGGTGATGATCCGCCCGCGGTTGGTGTAGTCCTCGGGGTTGGCGCTGGCGACCAGCAGCAGGTCCAGCGGCAGCCGGACGCGGTAGCCGCGGATCTGGATGTCGCGCTCCTCGAGCACGTTGAGCAGCGCGACCTGGATGCGCTCGGCGAGGTCGGGCAGCTCGTTGACGCTGAAGATGCCCCGGTTGGTGCGGGGGACCAGGCCGTAGTGGACGGTCTCGGGGTCGCCCAGGGTGCGGCCCTCGGCGACCTTGATCGGGTCGACGTCGCCGATGAGGTCGCCGACGCTGGTGTCGGGGGTCGCCAGCTTCTCCCCGAACCGCTCGCTGCGGTGCAGCCAGGTCACCGGGGTGGCGTCGCCGTGCTCGGCGACCTGCCGGCGCCCCCAGACGCTGATCGGGTGCAGCGGGTGCTCGTTGAGCTCGCTCCCGGCCAACACGGGGGTCCACTCGTCGAGCAGGCCGACGAGGGTGCGGATGAGGCGGGTCTTGCCCTGGCCGCGCTCGCCGAGCAGGACGAGGTCGTGGCCGGCGATGAGGGCCCGCTCGACCTCGGGGACGACGGTGTCCTCGAAGCCGACGATGCCGGGCAGGGTGGGCTCACCGGCGCCGAGGCGGGTGAGCAGGTTGGCGCGGATCTCGGCCTTGACCGGCCGGAAGGCGGCTCCGGAGTCGCGGAGCTCGCCGAGGGTCGTGGGTGCGGGTGGGGTCTGCGCTGGTGCGACGTCCGTCACCTCAGCCACGGTACGACGCGCGGGGACGTTCGGGGAACGGCCGCAGCGGTCGGCCGCGGGCCGGGCCTGCGAGGATCCCGGGCGTGGGAGTCCCGGGTGTGGGTGTGCAGCTGGTCTCGGAGGACGCCGTCGACGCGGCGGCCGCCCTGCTCGACGGGGTGGCCCGGCGGACGCCGCTGGAGCACTCGCGGGCGCTGGCCGAGCGGGTGGGCGGCCCGGTGCACCTCAAGTGCGAGAACCTGCAGCACACCGGCTCGTTCAAGTTCCGCGGCGCCTACACCCGGCTGTCCCGCCTGACGCCGGAGGAGCGGGCGCGCGGCGTGGTCGCGGCCAGCGCCGGCAACCACGCCCAGGGCGTCGCGCTCGCCGCCCGGATGCTCGGCATCCGCGCGACGGTGTTCATGCCCGAGACCGCGCCGCTGCCCAAGGTGGCGGCCACGCGCGGCTACGGCGCCGACGCGCGGTTGAGCGGGGCGGACCTCACCGAGGCGCTGGCCGCGGCCGTCGCCCACGCGGAGGAGACCGGCGCGGTCTTCATCCACCCCTTCGAGCACCCCGACGTCATCGCCGGGCAGGGCACGGTGGGCCTGGAGGTCCTCGAGCAGTGCCCCGACGTCGCCACGGTCGTCGTCTGCACCGGGGGCGGCGGGCTGGTGTCCGGGGTGGCGGCGGCGGTGAAGGCACGCCGGCCGGGCGTGCGGGTGGTGGCCGTGCAGGCCGCCGCGGCTGCTGCGTTCCCCGGGTCGCTGGCCGCGGGGCGGCCCGTGGCGCTGTCCGGGATGGCCACGATGGCCGACGGCATCGCCGTCGGGTCGCCCGGGGACCTCACGTTCGCGCACGTGCGCGACCTGGTCGACGAGGTCCGCACGGTGACCGAGGAGGACATGTCCCAGGCGCTGCTGTTCTGCCTGGAGCGGGCCAAGCTCGTCGTCGAGCCGGCCGGGGTGGCGGCGGTGGCCGCGGTGCTGGCCGACCCGACGGCGTTCCGGCCGCCGGTGGTCGCGGTGGTCTCCGGCGGCAACATCGACCCGGTGCTGCTGCTCAAGGTCGTGCAGCACGGCATGGCCGCGGCCGGCCGCTACCTGCGGCTGCGGCTGCGGGTGCCCGACCGGCCCGGCTCGCTCGCGGCGGTGCTGTCGGTGCTGGCGGGGGTGGGGGCCAACGTGCTCGAGGTCGAGCACGAGCGGACCGCGACCCGCCTGGACCTCGGTCAGGTGGAGGTCTTCGTCGTCCTCGAGACCCGCGGCCCCGACCACGCGCGGTCCGTCGTCGGCGCGCTCGAGGAGGCCGGCTTCGCCGTCTCCGAGGGCTGACCGCTCAGTTCCGGGACGCCGGCACGTCACCTCCTGCGGGCCGTGCCGCGCGGCCGGGACGGGAGAGGGAACGTGGAGACGAACAGCAGACGAACGGGTGTTCGCGCCCGGCGAACAGGGCTCGGGAAGTGTCGGTGCTCACACCTAGTTTCGCCGGCATGAGCGACGCCATCCTCGTCGAGGGACTGCAGAAGAGATTCGGGTCCAACACGGCCCTGGCCGGGGTCGACCTCACGGTCCCCGAGGGCAGCGTCCTCGGCCTGCTGGGGCCCAACGGTGCGGGCAAGACCACCGTCGTCCGCATCCTGACCACGCTGCTGACGCCCGACGCCGGGAGGGCGGAGGTCGTCGGCGTCGACGTGCTGCGCGACCCCGCGCGGGTGCGCTCGGTCATCGGGCTGACCGGCCAGTACGCCGCGGTCGACGAGTACCTCACCGGGTTCGAGAACCTGGAGATGGTCGGCCGGCTGTACCGGCTCGGCAAGCGCGAGTCGCGGGCCCGGGCCGGTGAGCTGCTCGAGCGCTTCGACCTCACCGACGCGGCCGACCGCCCGGCGAAGACGTACTCCGGCGGCATGCGCCGGCGGCTGGACATCGCCGCCTCGCTCATCGCCCGCCCGCGGGTGCTCTTCCTCGACGAGCCCACCACCGGGCTCGACCCGCGCAGCCGGCTGGCGATGTGGGAGTTCATCGCCGACCTCGCCGGCGGCGGGACGACGATCCTGCTGACCACCCAGTACCTCGAGGAGGCCGACCGGCTGGCCGACCGGATGGTGGTCATCGACCGCGGCCGGGTCATCGCCCGCGGCACCGCCGACGAGCTCAAGGCGCAGGTCGGCGGTCAGCGGCTGGAGCTGACGGTGAGCTCGGCGGCCGAGCTCACCGACGCCACCCGGCTGCTGGGACCGCTCGCGGCCGGCGAGCCGCAGGCCGACGAGCAGACCCGCCGGCTGAGCGTGCCGGTGCGGGGCGGCACCGACGACCTCGCCGAGGCGCTGCGGCTGCTGGCCGGCGGCTCCGTGGAGGTCCTCGACGTCGGGCTGCGCCGGCCCGACCTCGACGACGTGTTCCTCACGCTGACCGGCCACGCGGCCGAGGACGGCACCGACGACCGGGAGCCCGCCGGGCGGGTCCCCGCCGAGACCGCAGGGAGTGCCCGGTGAGTGCGCTGTCCGTGGCCGTCGAGGACGGCCTGACCATCACCCGCCGCAACCTGGTCAAGGTCCGGCGGGTCCCCGAGCTGATCGTCTTCGCGACCCTGTCGCCGATCATGTTCGTGCTGCTGTTCCGCTACGTCTTCGGCAGCGCCATCCCCATCGAGGGCATCAGCTACGCGGAGTTCCTGCTGCCGGGGATCTTCGCCCAGACCATCGTCTTCGGCAGCACCATCACCGGGGCGAGCCTGGCGGAGGACCTGCAGAAGGGGCTCATCGACCGCTTCCGGTCGCTGCCGATGGCGCGCTCGGCGGTGCTCGTGGGCCGCACGGTCGCCGACCTCGGCCTCAACGCGCTGTCGATCGTCGTCATGGGGGTGACCGGGTTCATCGTGGGCTGGCGGATCCGCTCCTCCCTGGTCGAGGCGCTGGCCGGGTTCGCCCTGCTGCTGCTCTTCGCCTACGCGATGAGCTGGCTGATGGCCACCGTGGGGCTGCTGGTCCGCACCCCCGAGGTGGTGCAGCAGGCGAGCTTCATCGTGATCTTCCCGCTGACGTTCATCGCCAACACGTTCGTGCCGACCAACAACTTCCCGACGGTGCTCAAGGCGATCGCCGACTGGAACCCGGTGTCGGCGGTGGTGCAGGCCGCCCGGGAGCTGTTCGGCAACACCGCACCGGGGCTGGAGACCTCCGACGCGTGGTCGCTGCAGCACCCGGTGCTGTACACGCTCATCTGGTCGGCGCTGCTGCTGGCGGTGTTCGTCCCGACGTCGGTGCGCATCTACCGGCGGACCGCCAGCCGCTGAGGAAGGGCCCCGCTGCACCCCGCCACGCGCACCCTCGCGGCGGGTCCCTGCAGCGGGGCCGTTCCAGCACCTCACCCCCGCCGCTCATGGCGGAGGATGGGCGCCGATGAGCGCCGCGCCCGCCCCCGCCGTGTCCGCCGACAACCCGTTGCTGGCCCAGTCGCCGTTGCCCTACCGGCTCCCGCCCTTCGCCGACATCACGCTGGAGCACTGCCGGGAGGCGGTGCTGGCCGGGATGGCCGAGCAGCGGGCGGAGATCGACGCGGTCACCGCGTCGGACGAGCCGGCCGGCTTCGAGAACACGATCGTCGCCCTGGAGCGCTCCGGCGCCCTGCTGCGGCGGGCCGGCGCGGTGTTCGCCAACCTGGCGTCGTCGCTGTCGAGCCCGCGGCTGCGCGAGATCGAGCGCGAGCTCGCCCCGCTGGAGGCCGCGCACGCCGACGCCCTCCGCCTCGACCCGGTGCTCTTCGCCCGCGTCGACGCCGTCCACGGGGCCCGGCACGACGCCGGCCTGGACCCCGAGGCGGTGCGGCTGGTCGAGCGGCACCACCTCGACCGGGTGCTGGCCGGGGCCCGCCTCGACGACGCCGGCCGCGCCCGGCTGTCCGAGCTCAACCGGGAGCTGTCGGAGCTGTCCACGCGGTTCGGGCAGAACCTGCAGCTGGCCACCGAGGCCACCGCCGTCCGGGTCGCCGACGCCGCCGAGCTCGACGGGCTGAGCGAGGAGGAGGTCGCCGCCGCGGCCCGGGCCGCCGCCGACCGCGGCCTCGACGGGTACCTGCTCCCGCTGCTGCTGCCCACCGGCCAGCCGGTGCTGGCGAAGCTCCGCGACCGCGGGCTGCGCCGTCGGGTGTTCGAGGCGTCGGTGACCCGGGCGTCGGCGGGGGAGCACGACAACGGGCCGGTGGCCGCCCGCATCGCCCGGGTGCGCGCCGAGCGCGCGCGGCTGCTCGGTTTCGCCACCCACGCCGACCTGGTGCTGGCCGACCAGACCGCCGGCAGCACCGCTGCCGTCGACGCGGTGCTCGCCCCGATGGTCGGCCCGGCGCTGGCCAACGCGCGGGCCGAGGCGGAGGCGCTCGCCGAGGTCGCCGCCCGCGACGGGGTGAGCGAGCTCGCGCCCTGGGACTGGGCCTTCTACAGCGAGCGGGTGCGCGCCGAGCGGTACTCGGTCGACCGCGCGGCGCTGCGACCGTGGTTCGAGCTGGACCGGGTCCTCGTCGACGGCGTCTTCCGCGCCGCGGAGCTCCTCTACGGCTTCCGGTTCACGCCCCGCCCCGACCTCGCCGGCTACCACCCCGACGTCCGGGTCTGGGAGGTCACCGGCGCCGACGGCGAGCAGGTCGGGCTCTACCTCGGCGACTTCCTCGCCCGCGAGGGCAAGCGCGGCGGGGCGTGGATGAGCTCCTTCGTCACGCAGTCGCGGCTGCTGGGCACCCGGCCGGTCGTCGTGAACAACCTCAACGTGCCGCCGCCGCCCGCGGGCCGGCCCACGCTGCTGACCCTCGACGAGGTCGACACGCTGTTCCACGAGTTCGGCCACGCGCTGCACGGGCTGAGCTCGGCGGTCACCTACCCGCGGTTCGCCGGCACCGCGGTGCCCCGCGACTTCGTCGAGTTCCCCAGCCAGGTCAACGAGATGTGGGCGCTGTGGCCGGAGGTGCTCGCGCACTACGCGCGGCACGTCGACACCGGGGAGCCGCTGCCGGCCGCCGTCGTCGAGGCGATCGACGCCGCCCGACTGTGGGGCGAGGGCTTCGCGACGCTGGAGTACCTGGCGGCCACCCTGCTCGACCAGGCCTGGCACCGGATCACGCCGGAGACCGAGATCGGCGACCCGGCGGAGTTCGAGCGGCGGGCGCTGGAGGAGGCGGGCGTGGCGTTCGAGCTCGTGCCGCCGCGCTACCGGACGACCTACTTCCAGCACGTCTTCGCCGGTGGCTACGCGGCCGGCTACTACTCCTACATCTGGTCGGAGGTGCTCGACGCCGACACCGTGGAGTGGTTCCGGGAGAACGGCGGGCTGCGGCGCGAGAACGGCGACGTCTTCCGGGAGCGGCTGCTGTCCCGCGGCGGGTCGGTGGACCCGCTGGAGGCCTTCCGCGCCGTCCGCGGCCGCGACGCCGACCCGGGCCCGCTGCTGCGCCGCCGCGGCCTCGCCTGACGGGGCTCCGCGACGATCAGGTGACCTGATCGTGGGGCGTCCTCCCGCACGGTGCGCGGTGCGGGAGGACG